>JBDLPR010000139.1:0-7199 GCA_039800985.1 Actinomycetota bacterium
GTGTCATAGATCGCCTTGCCAACTGAAACTGGCGTCTGTGTTCCACCTGGACTGTCGAAATGGGCTACGCCGGTATTAAGACTTGGAAATTGCGCTCTGATTTGTTCAACATTGAAAGCCATACCCCAATGCTATTTATTGGTACCGCGCTTTGTTCGACCAACCCAGGCGCTTGGCTTTAAGTCCTCGGGCGTAGGCGCATCCCACCCACGCCACAGAGACATTCCCCGAATCAAAATAACTATGACAATCGTGCTCAGTTCTGCAAACTTGATGAAACCTTGCTCATACCAAATGACAAACCAGATAGCACCAAATAGCGCAACTGAAGCTAGCCAAGGTCCACGAGTCATAATGTCTGGTTTTTGACCGGTCAGAATATCTCCCAGAATTCCACCACCAATTGCGGTTAGGGTTCCAATGAAAATTACCGAACCAAGTGGCATTCCATAAATCAAAGATTTTTCAGCACCGATAACTACAAACATGCCAATCACCAAGGCATCAAGTGTGTAGAAGACTCTTCTTGGTTTCAAAATTTGATTTCCAAAGACCGCACCAATAATTGAAGAGAATGCTGCAGTGGGAACATATCGCCCTTGTATCAGTGGATTGATCGGAGCGTTTAGAAGTAAGTCACGAATTATGCTGCCACCAAAACCAAACAACATTCCCATTAGCAAGACACCAACAAGTGGGGCCTTACGTGAAGTTGCAAGCGTGGCGCCATAAACCGAGCCAACTGCAACCGCGCCCAAGTCAATCCAAAGCGGCAGCGCGATTGGTTCAACAATCTGTGGTTCAAATAGCACTGACTACCTCGTTTGGAAAAACTGGAATTTACCCTAAGGCAGTTTATTGGCTTAATCCCATGATTGGGTTTTAGTAAAATGGAGTCATGAGTAGCGAAGAATTCCGCACCGAAGGTGGTGTGCTTGTCGATGAGCGCACCGAAGAGCAAGTTCAAGCTGGTGACCATGAACGTTTCGCACACTATGTTAAAAAAGACAAGATTGTTGAAAGTGCCGTATTAGGCGGAGCCGTTGTTGCGCTTTGTGGCAAAGTTTGGGTACCAAATCGCGACCCAGGTAAGTTTCCTGTTTGTCCCGAATGTAAAGAAATCTATGAAGGCCTTCCACCTGGTGGTGGCAATGAGGGTTCAGATTCTTAGGCTTTCACCTAGTTAAATTGCGTGGCAAACTACAAGGGTGAGCGTTGCCCCAATTGAGATTGCTGAAACAGATTTAGCAACCGCACGTCCTTGGGTGACAATTGTTTGGAACGATCCCATCAATTTGATGAACTATGTAACTTTTGTTTTTCAGGATTATTTCGGCTACGACAAAGCTAAAGCTGAAAAATTAATGCTGGATGTGCATAACAAAGGTAAAGCCGTAGTTAGTTCAGGAACTCGCGAAGAAATGGAACGCGATGTAGCTGCGATGCATTCCTACGGCCTTTGGGCCACAACTGAGCGAGAAAGTTCCTGATGTTCAAACGATCCATCAGAGGCAAAGTAACGCTAAATCTAAATTTTGATGAGCGAAAAGTTTTGCGTGAACTTTTTAACCAGATGCATGAACTTCTCGAGCTGCCGGATGTTCCAGAAAAATCTGATCCGCTAGCTGTACTCGTTGGTCTAGATGGCCCAACCCAAGAGCCAAGTGACCCTGCCATCGCCAGACTTTTCCCGTCGGCTTATAAAGATGATGAAGATGCCGCCTCAGATTTTCGGCGGTTTACCGAGCCTGATTTACGCAATGAAAAATTAACCAATATTGAATTGGTTTCTCACTTACTTGAAACCGACTCAGAAAAACTCGAATTAAATAGTGCTCAGGTGAATGCGTGGCTTCGGTCGCTAAATGACTTGCGATTAGTGCTTGGAACCCGAATCGGAATTACCGATGATTACCGTGAAAAACAATCAACTGATCCAGGCTTGCACCTTTATGACTACTTGACTTACTTGCAAAGCACTTTAATCGAAGCCCTCTAAGATCAATACAGGTGAAAAGTTGTTAGAAATAAGTAAAGATTTAATAGATCAGATGGTGGCGCATGCGCGCAAAGATCATCCTGATGAAGCTTGTGGCGTGATCGCTGGGCCAGCAAATTCGGATCGCCCAGAACGATTTATCCCAATGGTTAACGCGGCGCGTTCTCCAACTTTTTATGAATTTGAATCCCATGATCTTTTGCAGCTTTACAAAGACATGGATGCTCGCAACGAGGGCCCGGTCGTTATCTATCATTCCCATACGGCCACAGAGGCGTATCCATCAAGAACTGACATCACTTATGCAGCTGAACCAAATGCACATTATGTATTGATCAGCACACGCGAAACCGGGAATGCCGATGGACCTTATGAATTAAGGTCATTTCGAATTGTGGACGGATCTGTCGAAGAAGAAGAAATAGAGATTAGCTAAGCCCAAAGTTGGCCATCAAGGGCATCTTCGGCTTCATCAAGTGAACCTTCGTAGGCACCAGTTGATAAATACTTCCAACCGCCATCACAAACTATAAACACGATGTCGGCTTTCTGACCAGCTTTAACTGCCTTGGCTGCAACGCCTAGGGCAGCATGCAAAATGGCACCTGTTGAGATACCAGCGAAAATACCTTCTTTATCCAAAAGTTCACGGGTGCGCGCTACAGCTTCACGGGGACCTACTGAAAATCGTGTCGTCAAAATCGATTCGTCGTATAACTCTGGGACAAAACCTTCATTTAAATTTCGAAGTCCATAAACCAATTCGCCATAGCGAGGTTCAGCAGCAACAATTTGAACATCTGGCTTATGTTCGCGAAGGTATTTACCAGTTCCCATCAAGGTTCCAGTAGTTCCAAGACCAGCAACAAAGTGAGTAATTGTTGGCAAGTCAGCAAGAATCTCAGGCCCGGTTCCGGTGTAGTGGGCTAGCGCATTTGCTGGATTTCCATATTGGTAAAGCATTACCCAGTCAGGATTCTGGCTTGCTAATTCTTTAGCAACGCGAACTGCTTCATTTGATCCACCGGCAGCAGGTGAGTAACGAATTTGTGCGCCCCACATATTCAATAGCTGGGTGCGTTCAACAGAAGTATTTTCTGGCATCACGCAGATCAGTTTGTAGCCTTTAAGACGCGCTGCCATGGCAAGTGAAATACCTGTATTGCCACTTGTAGGTTCAAGAATTGTGCAGCCTGGAGTTAGCACTCCATCTTTTTCAGCTGCTTCAATCATCGCTAATGCAGCGCGATCCTTGATTGAACCAGTTGGATTACGATCTTCTAGTTTTGCCCAGATACGAACATTTTCACTTGGTGAAAGATTTGGTAGGCCAACTAGGGGTGTATTGCCAACAGAATCAAGAAGAGAATCGAAGCGCATTAATTAGCCACCAGCAACGGCAGGCAGAATTGTTACGGCATCGCCGTCAGCAATTTTTGCATCAAGGCTGCCCATAAATCGCACATCTTCATCATTGATGTAGATGTTTACAAATCGGCGTAGCTGGCCGTTTTCAAGTAGGCGCTCACCAAGACCTGGGAACTTGTCATCCAGATTTGTGATTAGGTGCTTTAGCGAATCCCCAGAACACTCAACAGATCGTGCATTTCCGGTATAGGAACGCAAGATGGTTGGGATTCTGACTGCGACTGCCATTTCTCTACTTTCTTTTTAAGTGGTTGAAATTTCTACTAATTTATAACAACTCGATTCTTCATTAAATTCCGATCAAATGCTCGCAAGGATTTTGCAATAGAGGTCAATTGAAATCGTTCCAAACCCTTTAATCCCAAGGGTTTGGACTTGAGCAAATATGATTAAGGCGTGGATAACAGGGCCATTGGCGTTATGGATTCGGGCGTAGGCGGCCTGACTGTTGTTCGATCGATTTTGGATCAGCTACCTAATGAACCAGTTATTTATGTCGGTGATACAGCCCATAGCCCATATGGTCCTCGACCAATTGCACAGGTGCGCGAACTAGCTTTAAACATTTTGGACTCATTAGTTGAGCGTGATGTTAAAGCTTTGGTGATTGCCTGTAACTCGGCAAGTGCTGCCATGCTTCGAGATGCTCGAGAGCGTTATTCAATTCCAGTAATTGAAGTTATTCAGCCTGCGGTTCGTCGGGCGGTCAGCGCTACTAGAACTGGTCACATTGGTGTTATTGGAACGGCGGCCACAATCAATAGCGGTGCTTACGCTGATGCCTTTGCGGCTGCTACCCAAATTCAATTAACTTCAGCAGCCTGTCCAAAATTTGTTGAATTGGTAGAAGCTGGAATTACAAGCGGTCCAGAAGTTCTTGAAGTGGCCAAGGAATATTTAGCCCCAATTCTTAACGATGAGGTCGACACTTTAGTTTTAGGTTGCACCCACTATCCACTTTTAACTGGCGTGATCAGTTTTGTGGCTGGCAATAAAGTGACCTTGGTTTCTAGTGCTGAAGAAACCGCAAAAGATGTTTATCGAATGCTGGTTGAAAATGATCTTTTACGAGATTCAAAGGCGCCGGCTCCAAAGCACCAATTCTTAGCAACTGGAAAACCCTTTACTGACTTGGCCCGTAGGTTCTTAGGCCCAGAGGTAACTCTGGTTGAGACTATCTAGTTGCTAGAGTCGCATTCGTGACTACACGATCGGACGGCCGCAGCGCCGATGAATTAAGAGAAGTTAAATTCACCCGCAAATGGCTTGACCATGCCGAAGGTAGCGTTCTAGTTGAATTCGGAGCAACCAGGGTTTTATGCGCGGTCTCTTTTGTTGAAGGCGTGCCACGCTGGAAAAAGGGAAGTGGCGAGGGTTGGTTAACTGCTGAGTATTCGATGTTGCCTCGAGCTACTCACACCAGAAGTGATCGTGAGAGCGTTAAAGGAAAACTGGGCGGACGAACTCACGAAATTTCAAGGTTGATTGGCCGCAGTCTGCGCTCAATTATCGACTTAAAGTCTCTTGGTGAAAACACAATCATGATCGACTGTGATGTGTTGCAGGCAGATGGTGGCACCAGAACAGCGGCAATTACCGGCGCTTATGTTGCAGTTGCCGATGCGGTTGAGTGGGCAAGAACTGCTGGCTTAATAGCGCCATCAGCTGTGGTGTTAACAGATTCAGTGTCTGCAGTATCAGTTGGAATTATTGATGGTGTGCCTTCTCTTGATCTGCATTATGACGATGATGTTCGCGCCGAGACCGACATGAATGTAGTCATGACTGGCAGCGGAAATTTTGTGGAAGTTCAAGGCACTGCCGAACGTGAACCATTTGATCGCAATTTACTCAACCAACTATTAGATTTAGCCACGATTGGTTGTACTGAATTAACCTCAATGCAAAAGGCTGCGCTAACCAAATGACCCAACAATTTGTTCTGGCTACCCACAACAAACATAAGGCTAAAGAACTTCAAAGAATTTTGCGCGAGCAAAATCTAAAGATTGAAATTTTAACTTTGGATAGTTTTTCCAAAGCACCAAAAGTTGTTGAGACTGAAAGCACATTTGAAGGTAATGCACTTTTGAAAGCTAGAGCCATATGCGCCCACACAGGTCTTCCAGCGATCGCAGATGACTCAGGTCTTTGCGTTAATTCACTGAACGGGATGCCTGGAGTCCTTTCAGCAAGATGGTCTGCAGCTAAGAAAAAAGTTGATGAAGAAAATCTTGAACTAGTTTTGGCTCAAATTGAAGATGTGCCAGATGTTCGTCGCGGAGCGCAGTTTGTCTGTAAAGCAGTAGCTGTATTTCCAGACGGAAAAGAAATTATTGCAAGTGGAACTGTTGAAGGTTTCATAGTCCGCAAACCTCGCGGTAAGAATGGCTTTGGGTACGATCCGATATTTCAACCAATTGATTCACTTCGCACGACAGCTGAAATGTCAGATGAAGAAAAAGATGCGATTAGCCATAGAGGTAAAGCACTTAGAGATTTAGCTGGTCAGTTAGCCAGCGTTATTTCTTAAACCTCGCGCCAACAGCTTTTAAAGTTTTAATTGTTTTGGGTCCCATGCCATGCAGGGCAGCTAAATCTTCAAGTTTGATTTTGCTTAAGTCAGATAACTTCAATAATTTGGCATCAACCAGCGCCCTGCGCGCTGGGGCACTAATCCCTAGTTCACGCCAAGGGCCATCTAACTTTTCGTATTTAGATAGATCAACTTCACCCCGAGTTACCGGGCAACTTGAGGTTGTTGATTTTTTGCTGGCCACGGCCAAAAGTTTAAACGTGCGGGACGGGGGAGTTGAACCCCCACACCCGAAGGCGCCAGAACCTAAATCTGGTGCGTCTGCCAATTCCGCCAGTCCCGCGCACGTGCGCTCTATTCTGCCAGTAAATCGGGGTTAAGCGGAAATCGGCCAAGCCCAGGCTTAGAAACTCTGGTTAGTCGATCTTGAATGGTTCACGGATTGGGCCAAGCTCAATACCGGCTGCAGCGTGGTCAACTTGTTCACCGCGGGCTAGCTGGGCTAAGTGAGCACGTTTATGCCAGCGCTGTTCCACCTTGCCGTAACGCCAAGTCAGAAGTGCCAAAGTCCACACAATTACAAATGCAGCAACTATGTAGTAGCCAGCCGTATTTAGTTCAATTGAATTCGCCCAGTCCCAAACGCCACCAGTTAGGTCCAATTGATTGCTCAATACCTGGGTAAGTTCCAGTCCGCCGATAAATAATGCAGTACCAACCGAAAGGCTGGTGATCACAATGTTGTAATAGACCTTGCGCACTGGTTGGGAGAAAGCCCAACCGTAAGCGAAGTTCATGAAAGACCCGTCAATCGTGTCGAGCAAGCTCATGCCACCAGCAAAAAATAGCGGCAAACTCAAAATGGCCCACCATGGCAGACCTGCAACAACGGATGAGCCAGCAAGGACAAGTAAACCGACTTCAGTTGCTGTGTCGAATCCAAGTCCAAATAGTAAGCCAAGTGGATACATCTTCCAGGATTTATCAATACGCCTTGCGATCGGGCCGAAAAAGCGCATAAGTAATCCACGCGAATCTAAGTGCTTTTCTAATTCAGCCTCAGAATATTTACCTTGACGCATGTCAATAAATATTCTGATGATGCCAAGTAAAACAATTAAATTCAGGATCGCAATTAGCATCAAGAAAAGGCCACTTACGGTAAGGCCAATCACACCTGTTACCTGGTGCAACGTGGATTCTTCATCTTTGAGTTGAGTTCCTAGAGATTTAATT
>JBDLPR010000140.1:0-3827 GCA_039800985.1 Actinomycetota bacterium
AGCTCACCAAATTCATCAACATTGTTTCCGGCAATTGAAACGATCGTGGTCACATTATTTTCGCGAAGCCAAGTTAAATCTTTTTCTAAGAAACTTTCAATGCCAGGACCTTGCAAACCAATTGAGTTGAGCATGCCACTTGGTGTCTCGGCCATGCGAGGTGTGGCCCGACCTGAGCGCGCATTTTTCATGATGCTTTTGGTCACAACGGCGCCAAGAGTTGTTAGGTCACCAAACTGAGCAAGTTCTTTTCCAGCAGCGGCGCAGCCTGATGCGGTTGCCGTTGGGCCGCTAAGGCGAAGGGATCCCAAGCTTGTCGTTAAATCAACGCTCACTAGTGACCACCAACTACTGGCGCGCCAAGAGTGTCACTTGGAATTGTGTCCACGTCATCCCAGCGAACGCGATCGCCGCGGAAAACAGGTCCTTCAACACATGAGCGGACCATTCGAGTTACGCCATCATCACCGATAACTGGCAGAACACAGGTCATACAAACACCAATGCCACAAGCCATTGATTCTTCAACGGCGCACTGGCTATAGGCATCAAGTTCTTTTGAAACTTTTGCAACTGCTTTAAGCATTGGCATTGGACCACATGCATAAACGGCTTTGGCATTTGTGCGCTTTATGGCATCTGGCAACACATCAGTTACCAGTCCGCGAACACCTGATGAGCCATCATCTGTTGTGACTGTGACCACATCAGCAACTGCTTTTGATTCAAGGACACCAAATAGTTTGCTTTCCGTTGCCGCGCCCAAAACAATTTCAACTTGGCAGCCACGCTTTTTTAGCTCGCTAGCTAGCATCATCATCGGTGCTGAACCATAACCACCAGCAACAAGCACGCAACCAACTGGTTGGCGTGGAAGCGCAAATGGTTTACCAAGTGGCGCGACGATGTCGATCACATCACCAGGATTTTGCTGAGCTAACCACTGTGTTCCCTGGCCATGCTGGGCAAAAATGACTTCGATTGATTCATTAGGTGTTGCGCGGTGAATAGAAAAAGCGCGCCGCAAAAGCATTCCGCTGCCAACTCCGCCGACGGCAACTGCGACGAAATGTCCTGGCTCAACACTTACCGCGATTTCAGGTGCTTGAAGTTTTAGGTGAAAGTAACTACCAACTGGCTCAAGAGAAAGTATTTTTGCTTTAACTTGTTTGGCCGAGCTCATTACTTCTTACCTTTTTTGAGCAACTTATTTAAGCGGGCGGCATGTTCTTGTATTGATTTAACTTCAAGTGGGCCTTTTTGCAGAGCCTTAATGCCTTCGGCAGCTGCGTTCAACCCTTGGATAGTTGTAATTGAAGGTGTGCCAGTTAGAACCGTCGCACTTCTAATTTCATAACCATCACGGCGAGCGCCAGTTCCATATGGAGTGTTGACCACCAAATCAATCTCATCATCCATGATGGCTTCAACAACAGTTTTAATTTCAGCAGTTGAGCCTTCTTGTTGTTTGCGAATTAATTGGGTTTGCACACCATTTTGGGCAAGGTAACTGTGGGTTCCACTTGTTGCCAAAACTTTGAAACCAAGTTTGATAATTGCTTTTACGCCATTAACGATTCGATCTTTATCGCGATCTGCAACAGAGATGAACATTGTTCCGCTCTTTGGCAGACCGTCACGGTAAGCAGCAAGCTGTGACTTAGCAAACGCGGTACCAAAGTCACTATCGATGCCCATTACTTCGCCAGTTGATTTCATTTCTGGACCAAGCACAGTGTCAACGCCATGGAAGCGACCAAATGGGAATACTGCTTCTTTAACACTTACTGGACTTCCCTTTGGCGCATCTGCCCCATCGCCAGTTGGACGTAAGAAACCTTCTTGGCGAAGCTGCGCGATAGTGTCGCCAACAGCAACGCGGGCTGCAGCTTTTGCAAGTGATACGCCAGTTGCTTTAGAAACGAATGGAACTGTTCTTGATGCGCGTGGATTAGCTTCAAGCACGTAAAGCACACCATCGCCCATCGCATACTGAACGTTTAGCAGTCCGCGAACGCCAGTGCCCTTGGCGATTCCAATTGTTGCTTGTCTAATTTCTTCAATTTGAGCTTGGCTAAGCGTGTAAGGCGGAAGCGCGCAAGCTGAGTCACCTGAGTGAATACCTGCTTCTTCGATATGTTCCATTACGCCACCAAGGTAAAGATCGGTGCCGTCATAAAGTGCATCAACGTCAATTTCAATTGCGTGATCTAGGAAGCGATCCACTAGTACCGGATGTTCTGGGTTAACTTCAGCTGCCCTAGTTAAGTAATCAGCAAGCATGGTTTCGTCATAAACGATTTCCATGCCACGGCCGCCAAGTACATAAGAAGGTCTAACAAGTACTGGGTAACCAATTCGATCAGCGATTTCCTTTGCATCAGCAAATGAAGTTGCCATGCCATGAGCTGGCGCCAGCAACCCAGCTTCTTCAAGAACTTTGCCAAATGCACCGCGTTCTTCAGCTAAGTGAATCGCTTCTGGTGTTGTGCCAAGAATGTTTACGCCAGCATCTTTCAAACCCTGAGCTAAGCCAAGTGGAGTTTGGCCACCAAGTTGAGTGATCACACCAAGAATTGGTCCAGCTTGGGTTTCGGCGTGAATAACTTCAAGGACATCTTCAAGCGTTAGTGGTTCAAAATAAAGACGACTTGAAGTGTCATAGTCAGTTGAAACTGTTTCTGGGTTGCAGTTGATCATGATGGTGTCGTAACCCTTTTCACGAAGAGTTAGCGATGCGTGCACACATGAATAATCAAATTCGATACCTTGACCGATGCGGTTAGGTCCAGACCCCAAAATAATTACAGCTGGATTGGTGCGCGGGGTGACTTCGTTTTCTAGGTCATAAGAGGAATAGTGATAAGGAGTCTTAGCGGCAAATTCAGCAGCACAAGTGTCAACTGTTTTATAAACCGGGCGAAGATCAAATGTGTGACGGATTGTGCGAACACCTTCTTCGCTGATTCCACGAATCTTGGCTATCTGCAGATCAGAAAAACCATGGCGCTTGCCTTGGGTTAGCACTTCGCGATCAAGCACAGTTGCATTTTTTATCTCTCGAGCAACTTCACAAAGAAGCACAATTTGATCTAAGAACCATGGATCGATCTTGGTTGCATCAAATACTTGGTCGATTGTTGCGCCAGCCCATAGTGCTAGTTGAACTTCATTTAATCTGCCATCATGTGGCACTTTCATCTTGGTTAAAAGATCGGCGATGTTAATTTCGCTTGGATCTTTTGACCAGTCAAATACGGCTTCTTTGCGTTCAATCGAACGAAGCGCTTTTTGCAAACTTTCAGTGAAATTACGGCCAATTGCCATAGCTTCGCCAACAGATTTCATTGTTGTGGTCAGGGTTTGATCTGCTGTTGGGAACTTTTCAAATGCAAAGCGTGGAACTTTAGTAACCACATAATCAAGAGTTGGTTCAAATGACGCAGGAGTCTCTTGAGTGATGTCATTTGGAATTTCATCAAGGGTGTAACCAATTGCAAGGCGCGCTGCAATTTTGGCAATTGGGAAACCAGTTGCTTTTGAGGCAAGCGCAGATGATCTTGAAACACGAGGATTCATTTCAATAACAATGATTCGCCCGTTATCTGGATTGATCGCAAACTGAATGTTGCAGCCACCTGTATCAACGCCAACAGCGCGAATGATTGCGATACCTAGATCGCGAAGTTTTTGGAATTCACGATCCGTAAGTGTCATTGACGGTGCAATCGTGATTGAGTCACCAGTGTGCACGCCCATTGGATCAACGTTTTCGATTGAACAGACCACAACCACGTTGTCATGATGGTCACGCATCAATTCAAGTT
>JBDLPR010000141.1:0-8525 GCA_039800985.1 Actinomycetota bacterium
TCTTGGCGCTGTGCCAATTGATCGAGAGATTGCAGATCATGACTTAGCGGTTGCCTTAATCTCACACACGCCACAAGTAGTGGCATCTGTTCTAGCTGGCGTATTAAACGAAGCCAATAAAGAACACATCGCACTTGCTGGTCAAGGACTTCGCGACACAATCCGCATCGCATCAGCTGATGCCAAATTATGGACAGACATTTTGGCTAACAATGCAGCCAATGTTTCAGATCAGGTTTCCAAAGTTGCCAAGCACTTAGAAGATGTTGCCAAAGCAATCAAAGAAGAGAAGCTTTCAGCAATTAGCGACATGCTCTCCCGCGGGGCTAAAGGTCGCGATTTATTGCCTGGTAAACATGGCGCGGCCAATAAGCAAGACAGTTTGATTGTTGTGCGGGTTGAAGATAAACCTGGTGAACTAGCACGACTATTTAATGTGGCAGCTAGCGCGAATGTGAACTTAGAAGATGTGCGCATCGATCACTCACTTGGTCGCATGACTGGCTTAGTTGAATTAACGGTTAGCCAGGATAAGCGCGATGTATTAATTGGCGCTCTAACAACTGCAGACTTTGTCGTAGTTAATTAATTAGCGCTAAGCGCACAAAATAAGTAAAAATCCAATAACCGCCTAGACTAGAGGGCGTGTCCAGTGCCAATAGCGAATCAAACAATTCAAATAAATTGATCATCGCTATTGATGGCCCAAGCGGATCTGGTAAATCATCAGTTTCCAGGGCTGTGGCAAAACAGCTTGGCCTTTCTTATTTAGATACCGGCGCAATGTACCGGGCGATGACTTGGTGGGTACTTGAAAAAGGCATTGACCCAATCGATGGGGAAATGGTTTTCGATGTGGCAAAAGTTGCAAAGATCATTCCTGGTACAGATCCAAGCAATCCAACTATTCATGTTGGCGATGTTGATGTATCTGGACCAATTCGCGAAGACTTAGTAACTGGGGCGGTTAGCGCAGTTAGCGCGGTTCCTGAAGTGCGCTCATTACTTGTTGAACTTCAGCGTGAGATTTCAAAGAATGCACCTAAGGGCATTGTGGTTGAGGGGCGCGACATTGGTTCTGTTGTTCTGCCAGATGCCAGTTTGAAACTTTATATAACTGCAGACCCACAGGCTAGGGCTGCCAGACGTGCTGCTGAAAATGGCCAAGATGTAAGCGCAACGCAAGAAAAACTAGTTAAGCGCGACCAGGCAGACAGCACTCGTAAAGTGTCACCACTTGAAATGGCCCCTGATGCCACACTTCTTGACACCACCCATATGAATTTAGATGAAGTTGTCGATCACGTATTAGGTCTAATCAAAGGTTTATCTGATGACAAATAATGATGATGACTTTATTTATGAACCTCTGGGTACAGACGCCCAAATTGATGACTCAGTTGAGATCCCAGAAAACATTGAAGATCTAGATGAAGCTGCTTATGAAAAATTGCTGGCGCAGCTTGGTGTTACCAATGAAGAAGTCGAAGAGTTTTTAAGTGAACCAGAATTATTGCCAGTTGTGGCAGTGGTTGGCCGACCAAACGTTGGTAAGTCAACCTTGGTTAACCGATTAATCGGTAGACGCGAAGCCGTTGTTGAAGACATTCCAGGTGTTACTCGTGACCGCGTTCGCTATGAAGCTGAGTGGAATGGCAAATCATTTATTGTCGTTGACACTGGTGGCTGGGAAAAAGATGCCCAAGGCATGGGTGAACAGATTTCTGCCCAAGCAGAGCGCGCAATCACATCAAGTGATGTTGTGGTGTTCGTAGTTGATGCAACTGTTGGGGCAACTGGCAGCGAAGAAGCCATGGTTCGAGTGCTTCGCAAAGCAAAAGTTCCAGTCATTTTGGTAGCCAACAAAGTTGATGATGAACGAACTGAACTTGAAGTTAGCCAGCTGTGGTCTCTTGGCCTAGGTGAGCCTTATCCAGTTTCAGCTTTGCATGGTCGTGGCTCAGGTGACTTACTTGATGAAATTATTAAGCGCTTTCCAGAAGAAGGTTCAACTCAAGCAAGGCCACGTGGACCGCGTCGGGTTGCCCTGCTTGGCAAACCAAATGTTGGTAAATCAAGTCTGCTAAATGCCCTTGCAGGCGAATCACGATCAGTTGTTTCAAGTATTGCTGGAACCACTGTTGACCCAGTTGATGAATTAATTACTTTGGGTGATCAAGAGTGGATTTTTGTTGATACCGCAGGAATTCGAAAGAAAGTTAAGCAGGCAAGTGGTCATGAGTTTTATGCCACACTTCGCACAAAATCTGCTCTTGATAAAGCCGATGTTGCCGTTGTACTTCTAGATGCCAGCGAACCAATGACCGAACAAGACCTTCGAATCATTTCGATGGTTGTTGAATCTGGCCGAGCATTAGTTATTGCTTTTAATAAATGGGATTTGCTAGATGATGAACGCCGGTTCTATTTGGAAAAAGAAATTGATCGACAACTAGTTCAAGTTGGCTGGGCACCAAGGATTAACTTCAGCGCCAAAACTGGTTGGCATAAAGACCGCTTAGTTCCTGCGTTAAATGCCGCCCTTGAGGGCTGGGAAACACGTGTGCCAACCGGTCAACTAAATGCGTTCTTATCTGAAATTGTTGCTGGTCATCCGCACCCAGTTCGTGGTGGAAAGCAACCAAAGATTTTGTTTGGCACTCAAGCAAGTGTGGCCCCGCCAGTATTTATTTTGTTTACTTCGGGCTTCATCGAAGCTGGATATCGTCGATTTGTTGAACGCAGATTCCGAGAACAATTTGGCTTTGTTGGCTCGCCAATTATCATCAATCTTCGAATTCGCGAGAAACGCAAAAGGTAAAGTAAAGGTTTATCGCGGGCTGTAGCGCAGTTTGGTAGCGCACTTCGCTGGGGGTGAAGGGGTCGCAAGTTCAAATCTTGTCAGCCCGACCATTTGGCTCTTTTTAGCAAACCCAATTGAATATCTAGCCGATTTTGAATTTTCGATACTAGATATCCCTTTAATTGCCTGATTTATTCAAAATCGCCAATAAATCACTAAGGAACTTGTAGGTAACGGGTTTATAACTAAGTGGCTAAATAAGGTCCTAGGGCTAGCCATAGTTATGAATATCAGGGTATTTTCATACCTGCCCGTTAAGAAAATTAACGGGTTTCTTTCGAGAGGAAAATAAATGATCAAGCCGGTAAAAATCGGTGCCTTGGTTATTGCTTCTGCTCTAGCTCTAGCTGCCTGTGGTGGCTCAAGCGATAGCAGCAGTGGCGGCGGAAAGACACTTGTTATTGCAAGTGACCTTCCACTACAAGGCTCATCAGCTGATGCATCAGCATCAACTAACAACGTAATCAAGCTATACCTAGAACAAATTGGTAACAAGGTTGGCGACTACACTATCGAATTCAAAGAATACGATAACTCAACAGCTGCTAAAGGTGCTTGGGACGATGCACAGTGTGCAAAGAACGCTCAAGATCACGTAGCAAACGCTGCTGAAGTTGCTGTTATGGGTACCTACAACTCAGGTTGTGCAAAGATCATCGTTCCTGTACTAAACCAGGCACCAGATGGTCCGATGCTTATGGTGTCTCACGCAAACACCAACCCTGGTCTAACCAAGACTTGGGATCCAGGCGAGCCTGACAAGTTCTACCCAACAGGCAAGCGTTCATACGCTCGCGTTGTTACTTCAGATGATTTCCAGGGTACAGCTGCTGCTCAGTACCTAGCCCAGGAAAAGAAGGTAACAAAGTGTGCTGTGCTTAACGACAACCAAACATACGGCCAAGGTCTAGCTAAAGCAGTTGTTGCTGAACTAACCAAGCAGGGTGTTGAAGTTGTAGTTGACGAAGCATGGGATGCAAAGCAGACCAGCTACACAGCTCAAATGCAAAAAGTTAAGGCTGCTGGCGCTGACTGTATTTACTTCTCAGGTATTTACGACAACAACGGTGGTCAGCTAGTTAAGGACGCTGCAAAGGTTCTTGGCAAAGCAACTGCATTCGTAACAATGGCACCAGACGGTTTCACTGGATACCCTGATCTACAGGCACTTCCAGAAGCTGAAGGTCTATTACTTTCATTCACCGGTCTATCACAAGACGGCATTCTTGCTGCTGGTGGTAGTGCTGCTGATTTCGTAAAGTCATACGAAGCTAAGTACGGCGCAAAGCCAGTAGGTTCATTCTCAATCTACGGTGGCGCTGCACTACAGGTAATCCTTGCTGCAATCGAAGCATCAGACGGTACTCGTAAGGGTGTCAATGACGCAGTATTCGGTGGCGCAGGCATCACCATCCCAGCTGACAAGGCTGTAACTGGTGCTGAAATCAAGATTGATCCAGCAACAGGTGACGTCACAACTAAGACAGTTACCATTCAGATCATGACTGGTGGCGCTGAAACTGACGTTATGCCATGGGCAATCAAGTAATTGATTAACCATTAAGTCAGTCTGAGAAATCAGATACTGATTGGCCGGGATTAGGAAACTAATCCCGGCCAATTACCTGAAATACAAGCAAAATTAAATAAAAGACTTATAAAAATAACTAAATAAATCTCTGGGTTGCTGGTGACTTAACACCTGGATGCCACTAGATTTACTTCAAATAACTCTTACTCTTGGGAGACCCTAAAGATGTCAACGGCGACAAAAGCTGCTGCCAAGATCAGCGTGAGCAAAATACTCACCAGAGCATCACTTGCATTAATTGTTGGCGGTGTGGCTTGGTGGCTTGGTGGAAACCTTGTTTCTGACCCAGCACTATTTGCAACAATTGCGATCTACGGCTTAAACAACGGCGCGCTTTACGCACTTATCGCGCTTGGTTACACACTTGTATACGGCATTATCGAGTTGATCAACTTCGCCCATGGTGATTTGTTCATGCTCTCAGCAGTATTCAGTACTTTCATGTTGGTTGACGTACTCAAAGTGGAAGGTCCAGGTTCGGGCCATCTCATGTATGTTTTCTTAGTTTTGATTGGTGCCATGATTTTCGGTGCGGTGATCAACGTAACTGTTGAACGCCTGGCATACCGCAAACTTCGCAATGCACCAAAACTTGCACCACTGATTACCGCAGTTGGTGTTTCGTTTATCTTCCAATTCATTGGTCTTCAGTGGAATGGTTCAGCACCACGTAACTTCGCCACCGTAATTTCAGATGGCTCAATGGAAGTTGCCGGCGTAACTATTCCGCACGAAACATTTGCAATTTATGGCTTAACCATTCCATTGCTAATCCTTTTGGTGACTTTGGTTAATAAAACTCGTCAGGGCCGGGCAATGCGTGCTACCGCGCAAGATAAAGATGCTTCACGCCTTATGGGTATCAATGTGGATAAGACCATTTCATTTACTTTCGCACTTGGTGGTGCGATGGCAGGTGCAGCTGGCTTGATGTACGCCCAGACTGTTGGCAACGTGGCCTACAACTTAGGTTTCCAATTAGGCCTAATTGCATTCACCTCTGCTGTACTTGGTGGTATCGGAAATCTTTACGGCGCTGTACTTGGTGGCGTATTGATCGGTTTAATCCAGGGTCTAAACGATGGTTTGCCAAACGGTCCAGGTCAAAAGTGGAGCCAGTCAATGGTGTTCATTATTTTGATTCTTTTAATGGTTTACCGTCCAGCAGGTTTGCTTGGCGTTTCACAGAAAGAAAAGGTGTGACATGTCTAAACAAGCTCCTGCACATTTAGCACTTGATAACACAAACAAGAAGTGGTCGATCGGTCTTGCTGTTTCAGTTTTGACGATCTTTGCTATCTACAAGTTTGCGCTTCCAACTGCTAGCACAGAAGTTCGTACTTTCTTTAACAACTGGCTTCCACTTAACTCATTAGGTGAAGCAGCAGTATTCGTACTGATGGCACTTGGCCTAAACATTGTGGTTGGTTACGCCGGCCTACTTGACTTAGGTTATGTAGCTTTCTGGGCACTTGGTGGCTACGTTGCTGGCTGGTTAATGTCTGGCTTTTGGTACACCAAGAACGTCAATGTTTTTGGTACACCACCTCCAGGCTTACCTGAAGGTATTCACCTTAACTTTGCGTTTGTATTAATTGCAGCTGGTATTTTCACTGCGATTTGGGGTGTCATCATCGGTGCACCAACACTTCGTTTAAAGAGTGACTATCTTGCACTTGTAACACTTGGTTTCGGTGAAATCATTCCGCAGTTCTTCATCAATGGTGAAAACATCGCTGGCCAGAACTGGACTAACGGAACTAAAGGTATTACGCCAATCGATAACATTCGCTTTGGCGGATTAGAACTTGGCGTATTTGATCTTGCTCCGAAGTTCTTGATCTATGCAGGACTTGCAGCATTCATGATCTTCTTATCGATTCGTCTCCGCGATGGTCGTTTGGGTCGTGCCTGGCTTGCAATCCGCGAAGATGAATTAGCCGCTTCGATGATGGGCGTTCCACTTATGCGTACCAAACTGGCTTCGTATGCAGTTGGCGCAATCTCAGGTGGTGTCGGTGGCGCAGCGTTTACAACTTTGGTTAACGGTGTATTCGCTGAACGCTTCAACTTCGCTGTATCGATCATCATTCTTTCGATGGTGGTACTTGGCGGTATGGGTAACGTTTGGGGTGTAACCGTTGGCGCAATCTTGCTGTCATGGGTTAACTCAACTGGTTTGGTGCAGTTCGGCCGCGTCTTTAACGAAGCAGCTGGAACAAACATCAACTTCCCGTCATACAACTTCTTCGTATTCGGTTTACTGCTTGTACTGATGATGCTTTTCCGTCGTGAAGGTTTCATCCCAGAAGCTCGTACCCGAATCATCATGCATGAAGAAGATCTAGATTCTGTTGATTTCGTTGAACACAAGGAAGGAGCAAACTAATGAGTCTCACTGGTAAGCCTGTCCTTGATGCGCAGAACATTAGCGTTGTATTCGGTGGTCTAGTTGCCGTTGACAATGTTTCGTTCACAATTCCAGAAGGATCAATTGTTAGCTTGATCGGCCCTAACGGTGCTGGCAAGACAACATTTTTCAACGTGCTAACCGGTCTTTATGACCCAACTAGCGGCCAAGTAATTTATGACGGCAAAGACATCACTGGTCAAGCCCCGCATAAAACTGCTGCTAGCGGCATGGCTCGTACATTCCAAAACATTCGCTTATTCGGTCTAATGACCGCGCAAGAAAATGTGATGGTTGCGATGCACTCACACATGAAAGCTGGCGTTCTTTCAACAACTTTCCGCACAAAGAAACAACGTGCTGAAGAAGAAGAAGGTCGTCGCTTCTCTCAAGAACTTCTTGACTTCGTGGGTATCGGTGGCACAACTAACGAATACGCTCGCAACCTTTCATACGGCGATCAGCGCCGCTTGGAAATTGCCCGTGCGTTAGCTCTTCGTCCAAAAGTTTTACTACTGGATGAACCAACTGCTGGTATGAACCCGCAGGAATCAAAGGCATTCGTTGACTTTGTGCACCGAGTTCGTGACGAACGTGGCGTTTCAATTCTGCTAATTGAACACGACATGAGCGTTGTGATGAAGGTTTCAGAGCGAATTACAGTTCTAGACCAAGGTCAAAACATTGCTCAAGGTTCTCCTGAAGAAATCAAGTCAAACCAAAGAGTTATCGAAGCTTACCTAGGTAAGAGCGGATCGGAGGCGGGCAAGTAATGGCACGCAAATCAACTCCAGTAATGCTGGATGTTAAAGACCTACACGTTTCTTACGGCGCTATCGCAGCAGTCAAGGGTTTAACTCTTGAAGTTCGCGAAGGTGAAATCGTAACTTTGATTGGTTCAAACGGTGCTGGTAAATCAACAACACTTAGAACTATCAGCGGTTTACTTAAGCCAAAGTCAGGTTCAATCACTTTCAAAGGTGAACGAATTGATGGCACACCAGGACACGAAGTTGTTGCAAAAGGTATCTGTCAGTCACCAGAAGGTCGTCGTATCTTCCCTCGAATGACAGTTGAAGAAAACCTAGACCTAGGTGCTTTCCTTCGCAAAGACACTGCTGGCATCAAAGCTGATCAGGAAATGGTGCTAAACCTTTTCCCTCGTTTGAAAGAACGTATTCACCAGAAAGCTGGCACCATGTCAGGTGGTGAACAGCAAATGCTTGCTGTTGGTCGCGCTCTTATGGGTCAACCAAAACTTCTAATTTTGGATGAACCATCAATGGGTCTAGCACCTGTTCTAGTTGACCTAATTTTCGACACAATCCAAAAGATTCGTGACAACGGAACAACAGTTCTATTGGTTGAACAAAATGCGCTAGCTGCACTTCGTATTGCAGATTACGCATACGTTCTTGAATCAGGTCACCTAAACATGGAAGGCAATGCAAGCGACTTGGCTAATGACCAACGCGTTGTTAATGCCTACCTTGGTGGACATTAAAAAATAGATTAAATCTAATAAAAAAGACCCTCGAGAAATCCTGGGTCTTTTTTATTTGTAATTGTGCTAAAAAATTTTGCTTAGCTAATTAGCGCCACAATCAACGGTCCAAAGATTAATGCTGGCAACATATCGCCAACTGGCACATGGCGCATTC
>JBDLPR010000142.1:0-4281 GCA_039800985.1 Actinomycetota bacterium
AGAATCTGCGAGTGGATCCATTTCCATTTTTATTCTTAACTTTGGCTTTGTCGCTTCAAGCCTCATACGCAGCTCCGCTAATTTTGCTTGCCCAAAACCGCCAAGCTGACCGTGACCGTGTTCAGTATCAAGAAGATCGCGAATTAACTCAGCGATTGATCGCAGATTCTGATTACTTAACCAGAGAAATCGCCGCCCTTCGCATTGCCATGGGCGAGGTTGCCACACGTGACTACCTGCGTAGTGAGCTAAAAGCGCTTCTGGAAGAATTCAATGAACTGATTAAAGGCGAAGAAGAAGCGCCTGATGATCACTCACAGAATTAATTCTTAACTCAACTGGAGCAAAAGTGAGCGTAACTCGCGAAGCAGTCGATGCTGCATTAGCAACCGTAATTGACCCGGAAATTCGCCGGCCGATTACAGAAATTGACATGGTTAAAGGTGTCTCAATTGATGGTGGCAAAGTCACCGTCGGTATTTACTTAACCATTTCGGCTTGCCCAATGCAGGACAAAATCGTCAGCGGCGTTAAAGAGGCTGTTGCAAAAGTTCGCGATGTCACCGAAGTTGAAGTTGAACTTGATGTGATGAGCCCAGAGCAGCGCACTGCCCTTCGTGAAAAACTTCAAGGTCCAACGAAAGAAATTCGCTTTACTCAACCTGGAAATACAACTCGCATTTACGCGATCGCTTCAGGTAAAGGTGGGGTTGGCAAGTCATCTGTGACTGTGAACTTGGCTGCAGCAATGACTCTTCAAGGTTTAACTGTTGGCATTCTTGATGCTGACATATACGGTCACTCAATTCCAGACATGCTTGGTATTACTGAGGCGCCACACAAAGTAGAAAACTTGATCATGCCTCCGCAAGGTCATGGCATTCGTGTGATGTCAATGCTTCCGCTAAAACCACAAGGTCGCCATGAGCCAGTTGCAATGCGTGGACCTATGCTGCATCGCTACTTGGAATCATTCTTAGCTGAAGTTTGGTGGGGTGACTTAGATGTATTACTTCTGGACTTACCCCCAGGCACAGGTGATATCGCAATCAGTACCGCGCACTTACTTCCGCACAGCGAATTAATTATTGTTACTACCCCTCAAGCTGCGGCTGCTGACGTGGCAATTCGTGCGGGCATGCTTGCCCCACAGCTAAAGCAACGCGTTGCTGGTGTTATTGAAAACATGTCTGCTTTTGCTTGTCCGCATTGCGGCGAACCAATCGACATGTTTGGCGCTGGTGGCGGACAAATGGTTGCCGAAGTGTTAACCCAAAATGTTGGTCAGGAAGTTAATCTGCTTGGCAAAATTCCGTTTGATCCAAAACTGCGCGAAGGTGGCGACCAAGGTCAGCCGCTGGTGATGGCTAATCCGGATGCGCCAGCTTCAAAAGCACTGGCTGAAATTGCAGGTTCCTTGGCTAAACGTCCTCGCGGACTTGTTGGCATGAACTTAGGTGTCACACCAAATCGCAATTAATTTAAGTTGCGTCTGGGTCAAAGACAACTTTGACTTCAGGCGTGCTTGGTTTACTTGAATCACTTAATAAACCTTTTGGGGTTAAACCTTTAAGGTCATTTGCCATTTCAGATAACCCAGCTACATCAGCTGACTTTTTTAATTCTGCGGTTGCTGAACTTGCCTGGGTCTTAAGTGCTGCAACCCACTTACCTAATTGCGAAGCCATTTCTGGAAGTCGTTCTGGACCAAAAACGATCAAGGCAATTAGCGCTATTACAAATAGCTCAGGTAGGCCAACATCGAACATAAACCGATTTTACTAACTCTGCTCAGAACCAAGAACAACGCTAATTTCTTTACCGTTTTCAAGTTTTAATACAACTGTGTCACCTGGAACCTTAGCCCGTATGCGAACCACAAGTTCAGCGCCATCTTGGATGTTCTTGCCATCGATTGCCACAATCACATCGCCAGCTTCAAGGTCAGTTTCAGATGCCGGCCCGCCATCAACGATGGAAGAGACTAATGCGCCCCGTCCGGTGTAAGTCATATCTAGCTGGACACCAATTACTGGGTAACTCGATGTTCCTGAATTAATTAGTTCTTCAGCCACGCGCTTTGCTTGATTAATTGGAATAGAAAAACCAAGGCCAATACTTCCGCTTTGACTACTTGAATTACTTAGGGTTGCGATAGCTGAGTTAATCCCGATTACTTGTCCTTTGGCATTAACAAGTGGGCCACCAGAGTTACCTGGGTTAATCGCTGCATCAGTTTGGATCGCATTAATAAAAGATGCATCGCCTTCACCACCAGCAGTAACTGGTCGATTAACAGCTGAAACGATGCCGCTGGTTACTGTTCCACTTAGTCCAAGAGGTGAACCAATTGCAATTGTGGTGTCACCAACGACTACATCGTCAGAATTTCCAAGCACAGCAACAGGAAGATTTCCTTTATTTACCTTTAAAACCGCTAAATCGTATGAAGCATTAGTTCCAACGATTGTGGCAAGTTCTTCTGATTGATCTTGGAAAGAAATAGTTAAAGTTGCATTTTCGCCAGCACCGGTTGCCACGTGGTTATTGGTAAGAATGTATGACTCAGTGGCATTGCTTTGAATTATGAAACCAGAGCCATTCCCAGAACCTTGATCTGATTCAACCGAAATTGAAACGACTACTGGAAGAACTGATTTGGCAATTCCGGCGATTGAATCATCAGGTCTTGGTGAGGTATCACCACTTTCACTTGGCAGGGTAATGGTGCTTCGAGGCATTAAATTCACATAGCTTGCGCCCACAAATCCTGCAGTGCCTGCGATTAAACCTGATACAACGCCGGCTACTACAGCAGCTTTAATTGGCTTCTTTGTTTCGCTTTTATTTTGATTAGGTTTAGGACTTGATCCTTCGCTACTTGAGTAAATCCAAGTCGGTGGCCCAGCAGGAGTATTAGCTGGCTCAAATCCTTGCGATTGATCTGACATTCTTTGGCACCTCGTATTTAATACCTGATTTAGTACAAGTCTTACCTACATTTCTATATGAAAATACCAAACACCGCTTTAGGGGACCAATCTTCACAGAATCTGAACATAGGCCATACGCTTACTTATATGGCACCTACCGATCCAAGAATTCTGGCAATCCACCGCGCATCTTGCGACTACGCCGAAAGTTGGGGTGGCGAAGATGGAATCAAGTCTCACGCCCGCGCTAAGGCAGCAGAGATTGGATGTGTTGCAGTTAGTCCTGGTGCTGGTTCAGTCTTAAGAACTTTTGCAGCTGCAGTTGATGCCAAAAATGTTGTCGAAGTTGGCACTGGTGCTGGCGTATCAGCCCTTTGGCTACTTGAAGGTATGCACTCAGATGGAATTCTAACTAGCGTTGATAATGAAGCGGAGCATCAATTAATTGCTAAAGATGCAATCTCGCAGGCTGGAATTTCTCCAAATCGCGTTCGTCTAATACACGGTAACCCGCAGGAAGTGCTTGATCGCCTAACTGAGATTGCTTACGACATCGTTTTGATTTCCGGAAAACCACTAGCCCTAGAGGCCCACGTTGAACGATCTCTCAAGCTTTTGCGACCAGGTGGACTTTTGATCATTGATCGCGCTCTTTGGAATGACAAGCTAGCTGATCCTGCGCAAAAAGATCCAGAAACTGTTGCGATTCGCGGTGTGATTGAAAATCTTGCAACCAACGAAGATTTACTAGGTTCGCTGATCCCAATGGGTGGCGGACTTCTTGTTGCGGTAAAACGTTAACTTTTAGGCGAACAAAAAAGCGGGCGATGGCCCGCTTTTTTTAGATCTATTGGGGAAATTATTTCTTTGGCATTGCAGCAACAGTGTCTTTAAGTACTGCGCCTAAATCTTTAACTTCCTGAGCATTTAACTCAACCACTAAACGTCCGCCACCTTCTAGTGGAACACGTAGTACGTATCCGCGACCTTCTTTAGGACATTCCATCGGACCGTCACCGGTACGTGGTTTCATTGCCGCCATTTAAGTCCTCTTTCGACTTGATTTTGATAGTTCTATTATCCCGCAACTATTAGAAAGGACGAAATTACGTTGACTAAACCTTGTATTTGCAAGGGACTAAGAATGAATTTTTCAAATTGACTTATTTAGCAAAATCACTAACGGATTTTGCAAATTTATTAAGTGATTGCTTTACGCCAGCAACGAAAAAAGGTCGCAGAATTTTAAATCCAATTAACCCGATTAAGCCAAGTGGTATCTCTAAGTCTTCGATCCAAATGAATTTTGCAGTGTTTGAATCAATTTTTTCAACCTGAAAACTACCTG
>JBDLPR010000143.1:0-3970 GCA_039800985.1 Actinomycetota bacterium
GAATTAATTAACGCTAAAGCGCCACGAACTTCACTGCCAGCAACTAAACCCTTTAAATACCAAGCCATGTGTTTGCGCATTTCGCGGCAACCATAAAATTCATCGCCGTGCATTTGGCAAAGTAACTGCGCATGCCGTTTCATCCAACGCAAAATGTCACCAGATTTAGGTTCATTTGGAATTTGCTCGCCAGCAAAAGCAGATCTAATCTGACCGAATAGCCAAGGTCGACCTAAGCAGCCACGACCAATCACAACGCCGCGGGCACCAGTTTCGCTAATCATTCTTTTCGCATCATGTGCTGACCAAATATCACCATTACCTAAAACGGGTGTATTTGGAATATGTTCAACAAGTTTGGCAATTGCTGACCAGTCTGCTTGACCACCGTAATACTGCGCAGCGGTTCTGCCATGAAGAGCTACCCAGGTAACGCCAGCTTCTGAAGCGATTTTTCCAGCATCTAAATAAGTAATGTGATCATGATCAATGCCAATGCGCATCTTCACCGTTACTGGAACTTTGCCATCGGCATTCTTTACTGCGGCCTGGACAATTTGTTGATACAAATCTCGTTTCCACGGAAGCGCACTTCCCCCGCCCTTACGGGTTACTTTTGGCACAGGACATCCGAAATTTAGATCAATGTGGTCTGCCATGTCTTCGGTGACCACCATTCGCACCGCATCACCGACAATTTTTGGATCAACGCCGTATAACTGAATACTTCGAACTTTTTCATCGCCATCGAAAGTAACCAAGTCCAAAGTTTCTTGATTTCGCATAAGTAATGCTTGAGATGTTGTCATCTCGGCAACATAGATAGTCCCATCAGCATCAACCTGGCCAGCTGCTGAGCGTAATTCACTGGATGCCTCACGGCAAACTCTGCGAAAAGCCCGATTGGTCACACCAGCCATCGGAGCTAACTCAATTACTGGGTTATTTGCTAAAAGATCAGCAAACATTAGCAACCAATAAGTCGGGCAGCTAGCCATCCTTCAAGGGCATCTAAACCGATTCGCTCTTGATTCATGGTGTCGCGATCACGAACGGTTACTGCTTGATCTTCTAAGGTTTCGAAATCAACCGTGATGCAATACGGGGTTCCGATTTCATCTTGGCGACGGTATCTGCGCCCAATTGCACCAGCATCATCAAAATCAATCATCCAGTTCTTGCGAAGCGACGCGGCTAAGTCGCGAGCTTTAGGTGAAAGATCAGCATTACGTGAAAGCGGAAGAACAGCAGCCTTGATTGGAGCTAGACGCTTATCAAAACGCATCACAACGCGGGTGTCAACACCACCCTTGGTATTCGGAGCTTCGTCTTCAGCATATGCATCAAGCATGAAAGCAAATACGGCTCTGGTTAAACCGGCTGCTGGCTCGATCACAAATGGCACATACTTCTCGCCAGATTCTTGATCGAAATAGCTCAAGTCTTTGCCTGAGTGTTCCATGTGAGTTTTCAGGTCGTAATCAGTTCGATTGGCTATACCTTCAAGTTCAGCAAATTCACTTCCGCCAAATTGGAATCGATATTCGATATCAACTGTGCGCTTTGAATAATGAGAAAGTTTCTCTTTTGGATGTTCAAAGAAACGAAGATTGTCTGGATTCAAACCAAGGTCCAGATACCAGTTATAACGCTCTTGCAGCCAGTATTCATGCCACTGTTCATCAGTACCTGGGGCAACAAAGAATTCCATTTCCATTTGTTCAAATTCACGGGTGCGGAAAATGAAGTTTCCAGGTGTGATTTCGTTACGGAAAGATTTACCAGTCTGACCAATACCAAACGGTGGCTTCTTGCGAGATGAAGCAGCAACATTTGCATAGTTAACGAAAATACCTTGCGCTGTTTCAGGGCGTAGGTAATGCAGTGAATTCTCATCGATTACCGGACCAAGGTTTGTTGAAAGTAATCCGTTGAACATTTTTGGTTCAGTGAATTGCCCTTTAGTGCCACAGTTTGGACAAGGAATGTCTGCTAATCCACCTTCTGGCAGGCGGCCTTTGCGTTCTTCAAATTCTTCAAGTAAGTGGTCTTCGCGGAAGCGACGATGACAAGAAAGACACTCAGTAAGCGGATCAACAAATGCATTGATATGTCCCGATGCTTCCCAGACCTGTGGTGAAAGAATTACTGAACTATCTAAGCCAACAATGTCATCGCGGCCTTGCACGATGGCTTTCCACCATTGACGCTTTACATTTTCTTTTAGTTCAACACCTAGCGGGCCGTAATCCCAGGCTGATCTAGTGCCACCATAAATTTCGCTACACGGGTAAACAAAACCACGACGTTTGGACAGATTAACAATTGCATCTACGCGATCCATTAACTCATCAATCACTTAAGGGCGATCCGACTGGTTGCCGGCCTTCCGAAGTTCTTTAAGTCTAGTCTGTTAACTTTTTGAACTAAGAATCCAGACTTGAGTCGTAGTGACTAAAGTTTGCGCCATCTGCAGCTTGCAATACTTCAAATGCACTTGGCTCGTCTTTCATATTTGCCAGAAATGGCCAGACATTCATTTTGGCTTCGGTTGATGAAACTGCCCTGCGATATGAGCCAACATCAGCCCACTTTGTGGTCACAATTAAACGATTCGCTTGATCTGGACTTCTGCCAACTTGGGCATCAATAAAGCCAGCTTTTGCCTGCAAAGTATTAATAGCAGTCTTCGCACCTGATAACCAAGAATCGAGATTGTCCTGGTCAAAAACCCAGAGCGAAACAAAGGGTCCAAGACTCATTTGACCAAAAGGATCTGAGTAATGCCTGAAAACAAAATGATTGCAACGAGAATCAATCGAAATAATTTAGATTTGGCGTCAAGTAATGGCCAGGATAAGAAAAGTAACCAACCAACAAATAATCCAACTAGAAATATAAAAAAGCCACCAACTACACCAGGAACAAACAATCCCACTAATAAAAATCCCAGCATCAAAAGTGGAATTAGCCACTTTGGCCAATTATTAATCGTCAGTAGTGCAGGCGTACTTAAGATTTCAAGTTTTTTACGCAATTGGCCCTTGGCTGGCTGAGCTGAAGTCATAAACATATACAAACACAATCAACTTTTGCTCATGCATTTGCCATCACTATTCAATCGGTAGAATCAAAGTATGGCCATTTATATTGCGCTTGTAACCGTCCTAGCCACATTTTTGGGTGGTTCCCTAGCGTTACGTGCTCGAGACCAAAGACATTTAGTCCTTGGTCTTTCAGGAGGCTTACTTCTTGGTCTAGTTGCTTTTGATTTAATTCCAGAGGTTTTTGAGTTAAATACCAACTCAAGATTTGGAGAAACCCCTGATGTCATGGTTGCCTTCATTGTTGGTTTTTTGGTCTTGCATATACTGGAACATTTTTCTGGAGCTCATGAAGCAAGCGATCATCATGAAAATCACGATCACGAACACAATCACACTGCAGGTGTGATTGGTGCAATTGCTATGGCGATACATGTCTTCCTTGATGGTGTGGCAGTTGGGTTAGCATTCCAAATTTCAACTCAAGTTGGCTGGGCAGTAGCGATTGCAGTTTTGGGTCATGCATTTACTGATGGCCTCAACACTGTTTCACTCTTGGTTAAAAACGGCGAATGGAAGAAGTCATCATTTGCCCTTCTTGCCGTAGATGCAGTTGCACGTATTTCTGGTGCGACACTTGGCACAACTATCAGTATCAGCGATCAGCACATTGGTTTGTATCTAGCCTTATTCGCTGGATTCTTAACGTATTTATCAACTTCGCACATCTTGCCTGAAGCTCACCATGATCATCCATCGAGGTTAACTTTGCTTGCCACAGTCACTGGTGTTGTTGCTATGGGCTTAATTATTAATTTAGCTGCGCACTAACTTTTTTGAATTTCGTTTGGCACTGCCCCGCCGTAACGACGGTCACGACTTGCAAAAATCTCACAAGCTTCCCAGAGGTGTCTTCGGTCAAAATC
>JBDLPR010000144.1:0-10107 GCA_039800985.1 Actinomycetota bacterium
TTAACGGCTAAAACATTGCAAGCAAGTGATAAATATTCTTCATCCGGCACTGAGACTGTATTTATGCCGCGAGCTTCCAGTTCCTGAAGCAGGGTTATCGGTGCTTCTTTTTCATAGACCACAGCTAGGTCTTCACGAACCGGAGAAATAACACTCATCATGTGTAAACAAAACTCTGGACCAAGTGCATGCGGCATGTGGAAAGTCATTACTTCTATGCCGTCTTGAGCAAAGATTGCTCGAAGTTGTTTTTCGCCTTCGGCATTTGTGCGATAGGTGCGGCCAAGTCCAATTGTTTTTGAATCTAGCCAGAACATGTCACCACCATCAGCTGTTGCGCCGCCAGTTAGAACACCAACGGTTGGAATTCCTAAAGCGTTTAGATCTCCAGCAAGTAGTGAAGGTTCTTTTTTTCTGGCTTCCTTGGCACCTTGGAATTGCACAACACCGCTTGGAATAACAAATGCTGGGTCATAAGTAAAAATCGCATCTGGCAGACCTGGTGCTTCTGGTAAAACCTCAACATCACAACCAAGATCGCGAAGCAATTCAACAAAAATGCCATGATCGCGAATCAGCGCATCAAGGTCCAAATCATTTGGTGCGCCAAGCCAATGCGCTGCTTGGTAATCGGCATCCCTAGTTGGAGTTCTCACAGCAACCCGCTTCAAAGTTGCTACCGAAGAACTAACGCCAAAATTTTTCATGAACTCATCCTCTCGGACACCACGCTTAAAGACAACCTAGACAATCGGCAAAATTACTTCGATTTCAATTCCACCCGAATCTAAATTGCGGCGCTTAACGCCCAATGTTTGCTTTGCCGACATCTGGCTGCCTAAACCTGGTTTTAAATTCTGACCAAAATGTGCACCATTATTTTTGAAAACAACTTTGATCGAATTGTCGCTAAAGCGATTTACTCTGATTTCTCCCTGGCTGGCTTTACCGTGTTTAACTGAATTAGTTGCAAACTCAACAAATATGTCATTAAGTGCATAACTGCAAACTGAATCTTTTGATATTGCCTCTTCAACGTCACTTGGAATTTCTAGATGGATCTTAAAGACTCCATCCCAAATTTCATTCAAACTCTTTATTGATTCTGAAGGTGAAGTCGACTTTGGCATGGCAACCAGGTCACTAGTTAATGATTTTAAGTTTTCATTAAGAATATTTTTTGCTTCGGGATTGCCTTCTGATATTTCCTTCTGAAATTTCAAGGCAGCTGAAATGAGTTTTCCTTGAACATCTCGATGCACAACAGAAGCTAAATGTTGTCTTTCTGTCCAAAGTTGCGACCCCAATCGAGCATTAATCCAAGTAAGTTTGTTAACACTTTCTTCTAGCGAACTTAAGACTTCTGATCGAGATTCTTTTACTCCATAGAAAATTGCAATGATCCAACAAAGGACTATGGCAAGCAATCCAATATAAAAATCAGTTCTACCTGTTTTCACAATGCCAAATGAGTCAGCAAAAAATTTAATATCAATCATAGATTTGTGTAGAAACCAAAAAATTAAACTTGCAACAGTTGCCTGCAACCAAAGTGCACTCTTAGCCAACACTGGTTCAATAAATTTTTTGGCCAAGAAAACAGAAACGAAAAGAAAAACCATTAAGAAGGCAAGCGCAATAAATGCTTTAACTGGATTTTGCGTTCCGAAGAGGGCATTACCCACTAATAATCCAAATGCAATTCCAATTAATGGAATCGGATGGAATGGCTTAAGCGCTGAAAGAACTAAGACTCGTCTACTACTTACGTTTCTTGGATTTTCGATTTCTTGGAATTTTGGAACCTGAAATTCACTCTCAAAAAGCTCATGACTTAATGGTCGAACTACTTGATCGGAGACTCGGATCAATTCCTGGACTACTAACTTTTCGTCACTACCACTTTTACTCGAACTAAAAACTGATGCTGCAAGCGCGGAGTCAATTGCTGCTTTTATTTTTGAAATAATTTCATTCTTGATTTCTATTAAGTCGGTTTCATTTATCTGAGTTGCTTTACGCAGATTTTCTTGCGTACTGATTAATGTGCTCAAATTTTCTTTGTATTTACGATTGTTATTGAAAATTATTGATACGACACCAAATAAAGTTAAGCCAGTGGCACCACCTGCAATTACCCGATAACTCCAATCCAGCGGTATTTCGGGATCAATTTTTGTAACAGAAATTCCAACAAAAATCGCACGAACCATCTCGGTTGTAAAAAATAAAATAGCCACCAGAATCGTGCGAAAAAGTGAGTGCTTCTGGGCAACTAAATTAATTACAAAAGAGAAAACCAAAAAATAAATGGTTCCAAGTGCTAAAGATTGATAGGCAACACCGGTCATCGCTTGGAACGCTAAAGGTTCACTTGGTAATTCATTAAAAGCTGTGCCAAGAGAAAGTAGAGCCAAAACAGAAATAGCCATGATTGGACTTGTGCAAGCCGGGCCAGCAAAGTCTTGGCCGAAATTACTAATTCGGGATTTGACTTGAGAATTCAAAATATCCCGGCCTCATTATCTGTTTTCCCCGAGAGTTACATACTTCGTTCATTATTCTTTCAATTAAAGCAATCGACAACTTATCAAAGACTTTTTCGCCATATCTTGAAATATTGGGTAATCTCTCTTAAGTCTGGAGATGTCGCATAGCCCGGTCGAGTGCGCCTCACTGCTAATGAGGTAAGGGGTAAAACCCTTCGGAGGTTCAAATCCTCTCATCTCCGCTTAAATGAAAATGACTACTTATATAAGTAGTTATTTTCATTTACTGGGTTTTCCCAATGATTAACTAAACGGCGGTCGATGATCTGCTCTAACGGAAAGAGCACCGGCTGAACGCCAAAGTCTGGCTGTTAAATCTTGATCTTCTTGGGTTACTAAATTTCCCATCACGCGAAGAGCTACTTTCATAAGCGTTCTTGAACGCATTCCAATTGGACCAAGTGTTGGTAACAAACCTGGAATTGTTAAATAACCTGCCAGTCTTCTGGCAATTGAGAATGCAACGCCATATTGATTTTGCAGCAAATTAGGCCAAGCATCTTCAAAATTACTTTCAGTATTAATAAGGTCAACAGCCATTCGGCCAGTCTCTAATCCGTAATCGATGCCTTCACCATTTAATGGGTTTACGCAACCGGCAGCATCACCGATGAACATGTAATTTTTGCCACCAACACCGCTAACTGCGCCGCCCATTGGCAACATCGCAGACCACGGCAAACGTAGTTCACCACTTAATTTCCAGTGCTCACGTTGTTCTTCGGTGTATTGGGACATTAATGCGCGAAGGTTTATATCAGCTGGACGCTTTTGGGTGGCAAGGGTGCCAACACCAATGTTCACTTCCCCATTGCCTTGCGGAAAAATCCAGCCATAACCAGAAAGCACTTCGTTTTTGGAACCACGCAATTCAAGGTGTGAGGAAATCCATGGATCGTCATGGCGTTCACTTTTTATATAGGCGCGTGCAGCAACGCCATATGCAGTGTCACGATGCCAAACACGGTTTAGTTTTCTTCCAAGTTGCGAGCGCACTCCATCAGCAATGATCACATTCTTAGCTACATAATGAACGGTTTCGTCACCAGATTTAGTGATCACAGTATTTATAGCGCCATTTTGTAGTTCGACATCTTCAGCCGCAACGCCATCATGAACCGTAGCCCCTGATTGTTTAGCCACTTCAAGTATTCGATTATCTAGTTCAGTTCTTGGAACCGAACTCCCCCATTCAGGTAATGACGGGCTTTTCCACGGAAGTAATAATTCTTGACCAAAGCCTGCAGCGCGAAGTCCAATATTTTTTGGTTTTGTTGAAAGCCATTCAGCTAACCCAAGTGAAGTTAATTCTTTAATCGCTCTTGGAGTTAAGCCATCACCACAAGGTTTGTCACGTGGAAATTCTTCTTTGTCGATAATCGTGGTTTGAATCCCACTTCGCGCAGCCCATGCTGCAGCGCTACTGCCAGCTGGGCCAGCGCCGACAACTAATAATTCTGTTTCAACTTTGCGCACTAGTTAAACAACACCGAATAAACGATCCCCAGCATCGCCAAGACCAGGAACGATGTATCCCTTTTCATTTAATTTTTCATCAAGTGCACCGGTGACAATCGTTATATCAACGTCTTTACCTTCAAAAGCTTTTTCAACTGCTGCGATACCCTCGGGTGCACTAAGCAATGTGATTGCAACTATCTTGTTTGCACCGCGCTCTAACATCAATTCAATTGCCGAAATTAATGTTCCGCCAGTTGCCAACATTGGATCAAGTAAAAAGACTTGACGACCACGAAGATTTCCTGGAATTCGATCTGCGTATGTTGATGCAGTTAATGTTTCTTCGTCACGAACCATCCCAAGGAATCCAACTTCTGAAGTTGGAAGTAGTCGGGTCATACCCTCTAACATTCCAAGACCAGCACGCAAAATTGGAATCACAACTGGCGTTGGTTGACTTAACTTAAGCCCAGTGGTTTCAGTTACTGGGGTTTTTATTTTTACTGTTTCGGTGCGAATGTCTCTGGTTGCTTCGTAGGCCAGCAAAGTTACAAGCTCTTCAGCTAACTGACGAAAAGTTGGTGATGGTGTTTTTTCGTCTCGAAGACTAGTTAATTTATGAGAAATGAGTGGGTGATCAGTAATGAGAATGCGCACAGTCCAAGATTACGCCGTGCCAATTTTGATTTTTGCCGCTCTAGATTGCTTTGTTACTGGTGTGACTCATGTGAATTTGTGAAGATTTCATCTTGGTCACAATCTGGCAAACACCCAGACCACCTGCGTGGCAAGTCAGTGCCACAACTTAAACTCTGAATTAACAATGTGAATCTCACAAAGTTAATTAAGAGAGGAGCCCATCTGTGAAGAAGGGTCTAAAACTCGCCTCTGTTCTAGCTGCAGCAGCACTTGTAATCAGTGCTTGCGGTGGCGGCAGTAGCGATTCATCTGCGTCTGCTGAACCAACAAGTGCAGCTAGCGCAGTAAAAGTTGGTCTTGCATACGATACTGGCGGCAAGGGTGACGGTTCATTCAACGATGCTGCATACGCAGGTCTATCACGTGCACAGTCTGAACTTGGTGTAGAAATCAAGGAAGTAGAAGCTGGCGCTGATGAAACTGATGCAAGCCGTGAAGAACGTCTACGTCTTCTAGCTTCAGAAGGTTACAACCCAGTTATCGCAGTTGGTTTCATGTACAGCACTGCTGTTGGAACTGTTGCTGCTGAATTCCCAGACACAACATTTGCAATCGTTGACTCAGTAGTCGAAGGTGCAAACGTAGGTAGCTTGGTATTCGCTGCTGAACAAGGTTCATACCTAACAGGTGTAATCGCTGCAACAGCAAGCAAGTCAGGCAAGATTGGTTTCATTGGTGGTATGGAAATTCCACTAATCAAGGCATTCGAAGCTGGCTACATCCAAGGTGCTAAGTCTGTTAACCCAGACATCGAAGTACTTTCTGAATACATGGGACCTGCTGGTGACAACACTGCATGGAACGTTCCAGATAAGGCAAAGACCGCTACTGCAGCAATGATCGATAAGGGTGTTGACATCGCTTACGCAGCTGCTGGTGGTTCAGGTCTTGGTATGTTCCAAGCTATCCAAGCTGCTGGTGGACCTGAAAAGGGTCTATGGGCAATTGGTGTTGACTCAGATCAGTACACCGTTCCATCGCTAGCTGATGTTAAGGATGTAATCCTTACTTCAATGCTTAAGCGTGTTGACGTAGCAGTATTCAGCGTGATCAAGGGCGTAGTTGATGGAGCACCACTAGTTGGCGTTCAGAACTTCGACCTAACTCGCGATGGCGTTGGCTACGCAGTATCTAACCCAGCTGTTAATGATTTCAAGGCAGCTGCTGATGCAGCCGCTGAAAAGATCAAGAGCGGTGAAGTTACGGTTGCTGCTGAGTAATCAGTAAATAACCAATTAGTTGGCTCGGGTGGATTTATCCACCCGAGCCACACTTTTTCTCCGGGATGGTCGTAAGTTGGGATTAGCAAAATCAACAGAAAGTGGCGCTAAAGGCTATGTCAGATGCTCAAAATGCCGTTGAGTTAATTGGAATCTGGAAACGATTCCCCGGCGTTATCGCTAATAGCAATGTAAATCTAAAAGTTGCCAAGGGCACAGTCCATGCCATCGTCGGTGAAAATGGTGCTGGTAAATCAACACTGATGAAGATTCTTTACGGCATGCAAAAAGCTGATGAGGGTCAAATTTTAGTTAGCGGCAAAGAACAAGTTTTTGACTCACCTTCTGATGCGATCGATGTTGGGATCGGCATGGTTCACCAACATTTCATGCTTGCAGACAATTTAACTGTTCTTGAAAACATTATTTTGGGTAGCGAAATTAGAAAAGGTTTCCGGCTAGATGTATCTGGTGCCAAAATGAAAATTTCTGAAATTGCAAAAAAATATGGTCTCGAGCTTCCGCTTGATGAATATGTTTCTGAATTTGGTGTTGGTGATCGCCAGCGCATTGAAATTCTTAAAGTGCTTTATCGCGGCGCAAATGTTTTGATTCTTGATGAACCAACAGCAGTGCTGGTTCCACATGAAGTTGATGAATTATTTAAAGCGCTAAATGATTTAAAGTCTGAAGGCATCACAATTATTTTCATCAGTCACAAACTCGATGAAGTGTTAACTATTGCTGATGAAATTACAGTGATCCGCACTGGATCAACTGTTGGCACAGTAAATCCAAAAACACAAACAGTAACTGCTGAAGATTTAGCAGAAATGATGGTTGGTAGTGAATTACCAACACCAGCCACTTCAGAAAGTACTGTGACTGACAAAGTCGTCTTGGATGTTAAAGATTTAACCGTTACAGCTCACGGTGGAAAAGAAATCATTAACCATGTGAATTTCAAGATTCATGCTGGTGAAATTCTTGGTATTGCCGGTGTTGAAGGAAATGGCCAAGCAGAATTACTTGATGCCCTGCTTGGTATCGAAAAATCAACTGGCACAGTTCAATTCCTTGATCAAGACATCTCTGATTGGTCTACTCGCAGGCGTCGTGAAAGCGGCATTGCCTATATTCCTGAAGATCGCCAGCGCCAAGCTCTATTACTTGATGCACCACTTTGGGAAAATCGCATGCTTGGCCACCAAACATTGCCACCAAACTCAAAAGGTTTTTGGTTAACACCAAGATCAGCTAAGGCTGACACAACTCGAATTGTTTCTGAATACGACGTTCGCACACCAAGTATTGATGTTTATGCGAGCGCTCTTTCTGGTGGTAATCAACAAAAGCTAATTGTTGGTCGCGAAATGTCAGGTGAACCAAAACTATTAATTGCCGCCCATCCAACTCGTGGTGTTGATGTTGGCGCCCAGGCAGCGATTTGGGATCACCTTCGCGCAGCTCGCGCTGCTGGACTAGCTGTGCTTCTAATTAGTGCTGACTTGGATGAATTAATTGGATTAAGTGATTCATTAAAGGTCATCTTGCGAGGAAAGTTTGTTGCCGATGCCGATCCAGCGACTGTGACCCCTAAACAACTCGGAAATGCAATGACTGGTGCAGGAGCTGCTGCGTAATGAAACTTCGTAAATTAGTTGACGTTCTAGCAGCACCACTTTTGGCAATTGTGTTTTCCCTCGTTGTAACTGGCGTTATTTTGGCTTCTTTTGGTGCAAACATTTTTGAAGTCTTTAGTCGAATGTTTGATTATGGAACTTCAACTCGTTCTTTGACTTTAATTACCAACACCGCGACTACTTACTACTTAAGTGCGGTTGCAGTTGCTATTGGTTTCAAAATGAATATTTTTAACATCGGTGTAAATGGTCAATACCGATTAGCAGCCATGACAGCTGCAGCTGTGGCTGGTTGGATTGCAATGCCCGGTCCACTTTCAGCTGTTGCTGCAATTTTGGTTGCCATGTTTGTTGGTGCGCTTTGGGCTGGTATTGCTGCCTGGTTAAAGGTTGTTCGCGGAATTAGTGAAGTTATTTCAACGATCATGCTTAACTACTTGGCAATTGGTGTGATCAGTTATGTGATCGTTCAAACGGGAATTGGCACTGAAGTAAAGCTCAATGTTCGTGGAACACCAAAAATTCAAGAAGGTGCCCGCTTAGCTGGATACGCACTGATTGACCCAAAGGTGAAGGTTTATGGCTTCTTCTTTATTGCAATTGCCGTTGGCATTATTTATTGGGTTGTTTTAAATCGCACCCGTTTTGGTTATGACTTAAGAGCAAGTGGCCTTTCACCATCTGCAGCCACTGCTAGCGGTGTTAATAGCAAACGAATGGTTGTTTATTCAATGCTGGCATCAGGTGCGATCGCTGGGCTTGTGGGTCTACCTGACTTACTAGGCAAAGAATTTTCTTACACTCTTAACTTCCCAGCTAACTATGGTTTCACTGGCATCGCTGTTGCCTTACTCGGAAGAAATAATCCAATCGGTATTGCTTTTGGTGCTTTGCTTTGGGCGTTCTTAGATATCTCAAGTCAGATTCTTGATCTAGAAGGTGTGCCAAGGGAAATCGTGACAATCATGCAAGGTGTGATTGTGCTTTCAGTTGTTGTCGCTTATGAACTGGTTCGACGTAATCGTGTTCGCACCCAACAGCAAAATGTTGGTAAAGCCTTGGCTGCAGCAACAACAAATGAAGGGAGCAAATAATGGCTCGCATTTCACTTCCGCAAGCAAAGTTTGTTCGCATTAGTTTGCTGATATTTGCTGGTATCACTGCACTTTCACTTGCTCGTACTTTTGCTGATACAGCTGATTTAAGTAGTACCGGAACGATTGGTGCTGCAGTTGGCTTAGCCGTGCCAATTGGTTTAGCTGGTCTTGGTGGTATTTGGTCTGAAAGATCGGGTATTGCCAACATCGGTCTTGAAGGCATGATGATCCTTGGAACTTTCGGTGCTGGTTGGGCTGGATGGCAATGGGGTCCATGGGCTGGTGTTGCAGCTGCAGTTATTTATGGTGCACTGGGCGCATTTATTTTTGCGGTCGTAACTGTTTCATTTGGTGTTGACCAAATTATCGCTGGTACGGCAATTAACATTCTTGGTTTTGGTATTACTCAGTTCCTAGCAAAACTTGCATTTGAAAATGCACCTGGCGGTGGTCAAACTCAATCACCACCAGTGACAGCACTGCCTTCGATCACAATTTCACAGATTGCAGATCCACTTTCAAGTCTGCAGAAACAAGGAATCTTTATCATTAGCGATGCTGCAGGATTGCTTTCAGGTTTCTTTTTCCAGGTTTCGATAATCACTTTGCTTGCGATTGCAATGTTTGTCTTGACGGCATTTATTCTTTGGCGAACCTCGTTTGGTCTTCGCATGCGAAGCGCTGGTGAAAATCCGTGGGCAGCTGAATCACTTGGCGTGAATGTTTACAAATACAAATACATCGCTGTGACAACTTCTGGGGCACTTGCTGGGTTAGCTGGCGCATATCTTGCGATCGTTGGTACCAACGTATATCGCGAAGGACAAACTGCAGGTCGTGGTTACATTGGTCTTGCCACAATGATCTTTGGTAACTGGAGACCGGGTGGTACTGCTGCCGGTGCTTCTATTTTTGGTTACATCGATGCATTGCAGCTTCGATCAAAATCAAATATTTCTGGTTTGGCGCTATTGGGGGCAATTATTTTGATCGCAATTGCCATCATGATGTTGCTGCGAGGTATGCGTGGAACAGGTGCCGCTCTTGGGTTACTTGGCGCTGCCCTGCTTAGTGCTTTCTTATTGACCACAAAGTTGCCAACTGAGGTAGCTCTTGTTGCTCCATACGTAACAACATTGCTAGTACTTGCAACCGCATCACAAAGTTTGCGGCCACCTGCAGCTGATGGTGTTATCTATCGCAGGGGCGAAGCGCACTAATGAATATCGATTGGGATGCATTGCGCGAACATGCTCGTACTGCAATGGCGCAGGCTTATGCTCCTTACTCAGATTTTCCAGTTGGTGTTGCAGCGCTAGTTGATGATGGTCGAATAATCACAGGTTGCAATGTTGAAAACGCATCCTATGGCATTGGCCTTTGTGCTGAATGTGGCTTAGTTTCAAATTTAGTTCTTAGTGGTGGTGGCAAGCTTGTC
>JBDLPR010000145.1:0-4454 GCA_039800985.1 Actinomycetota bacterium
AACGCAAATGTCCAAAGTTGTTGAAGATCTACGAACAACAAAAGGTTTTACCGATCCACATGCTGAAGAACTTATTCAGCGTCCATGGCATGTTGAAGGATTAGCAGTTAGGCCAGATCACCGGATGCAAGGGCATACTGGGTTCTTAGTCACCACAAGACGCTTGGCACCTGGAACTCAATTGCCACCACGACGAGTTCGCCCAGCTAAAGGTGCAGAAACATCGCCTTTAGAAGTAAAGTCAGAGAACGAGGAGTAATCACGGTGTCTGAAGTAACTTCACAAACAGATCAAACGCGAGCTCTGCATGCCAAAATCGATGAACTGGCTGACAATAATCAGAAACTTGCCGCTACTTTACGTGATGCCCGCGAACAAATAATTGGTCTTAAAAATGAAGTCGATAAATTAAGTGCGCCACCAAATGGGTATGCCACATATTTAGGCCAAGCGGGTAATGGCCTAGTTAATGTCATGGTCAATGGTCGCAAAATGCGCGTTGAAATCGCGCCAAGTCTTAACTTGGAATCTTTAAAGCCAGGACAAGAAGTCATTCTTAACGAGTCCATGAATGTGGTTGTTGCTGGTCAATATGAATCACATGGCGAAATGGCGACATTTCATGAATTATTGCCAGATGGCGAACGTGCCATAGTTATTGGCCGTTCAGAAGAAGAACGAATTGTTCATTTAGCTGAACCATTAAGAAGTGCAACTCTTAAGCAAGGTGACAGCCTTTTATATGACACTCGTTCTGGTTTTGCATTTGAACTAGTGAATAAAACTGAGGTTGAAGAACTCATCCTGGAAGAAGTTCCAGATATTAACTACACCGATATTGGTGGTCTTGGTCCGCAGATCGAACAAATTCGGGACGCTGTTGAACTACCGTTCTTGCACAGGGATCTATACAAAACTTACGAACTTAAAGCACCGAAAGGTATTTTGCTTTACGGCCCTCCAGGCTGCGGTAAAACATTAATTGCAAAAGCAGTAGCAAATTCACTTGCGAAGAAAGTAACTGAAATTCGCGGAATAGGCGAGGGTCGCAGTTACTTCTTAAACGTAAAAGGTCCTGAGTTATTAAATAAATATGTTGGTGAAACTGAACGACAGATTCGATTAATTTTCCAAAAGGCCCGCGAGAAAGCCAACGAAGGCACACCAGTAATTGTTTTCTTTGATGAAATGGACAGTTTGTTTAGAACTCGCGGAACCGGTGTTTCAAGTGACGTGGAAAACACAATCGTTCCACAGTTACTTGCTGAAATTGATGGTGTTGAATCACTTGAAAATGTGATTGTCATTGGCGCGTCTAACCGCGAAGACATGATTGATCCAGCGATTCTTCGCCCAGGTCGCCTAGATGTAAAAATTAAGATCGAACGACCAACAGCTACTGCAGCCCGTGAAATTTTCCGGATTTACTTAACTCCCGATCTACCAATTCATACATCCGCAATCTCTAAATTTGGCGATGGGACTAAAGCCGTTAGCCAAATGACAAATGATTTAGTTGATGAAATGTTTAGCACTGTTCCTGCAAATGAGTTCCTTGAAGTGACATATGCAAATGGTGAAAAAGAAACTCTTTACTTCAAAGACTTCAGTAGCGGCGCGATGATTGAAAACATTGTTGCCAGAGCTAAGAAAGATGCGATTAAGAACTTCTTGGCAACTGGCGAAAGTGGCATTAAGTATGAGCACTTGCAGCAAGCTGCTCGCGCTGAATTTAGAGAAAATGAAGATCTTCCAAACACCACAAATCCAGATGATTGGGCACGCATTTCTGGCAAGAAGGGTGAACGTATCGTCTTTATGCGAACTCTGATTCAAGATGAACAAGGTGGCGAATCAGGCCGCACGATCGATACAACTCCTGTGGTCAACCACTATCTATAACTAAAAGATTTAAGTATGTCTGTCCATCGCATAATGGGTATCGAAACCGAATTCGGTATCGCATCACCTGGCAATCCAAATGCCAATCCAATGATTATGTCTAGCCAAGTAGTTAATGCGTATGCAGACTTGACGATGCCTAATCGAATTAAGCGCATGCGATGGGACTATGACGTTGAGTCACCACTTCGGGATGCCCGCGGATTTGATATGAGCCGTGCAGATGCTGATCCAAGCCAATTAACAAATGAAGACTATGGAATGGCGAATGTTGTTCTATCAAATGGCGCAAGGTTTTATGTCGATCACGCTCATCCTGAGTATTCGTCACCAGAAGTAACAAATCCACTTGATTGCGCACTTTGGGACGCTGCCGGTGATCGAATCATGCAGATAAGTGCTGAGCACGCCAGCAAGTTAACTGGAGAACTTTTCACCGCTTACAAAAACAACACTGATGGTAAAGGTGTTAGTTATGGAACACATGAGAATTATCAATTAAACCGAGCTACGCCTTTTGGTCGCATCGTCGAATACTTGACGCCGTTCTTTGTTACTCGATGCGTGTTTGCTGGTGCTGGGCGAGTTGGTTTAGGACAAGAAAGCCTTAGACCAGGTTTTCAAATCTCTCAGCGCGCAGATTTCTTCGAAGCCGAAATTGGTCTTGAAACAACTCTTCGTCGGCCAATTATCAACACACGCGATGAACCACATGCCGATCCAGATAAATACCGCAGGTTGCATGTGATTGTTGGCGATGCAAACATGTCACAATTTGCCAATTACCTAAAACTTGGAACGACATCATTAGTTTTGAGCATGATTGAAGATGATTACCTAAAAGTTGATCTACAACTTCATGACCCAGTTTCAAACATGCACATGGTTAGCCATGACTATGAATTTAAAGAACGGTTAACAAAACGAAATGGCCAAGAAATCTCGGCTTTAGATATCCAAGAAATTTACATTGAAAATGCTGAAAAGTATGTAATCGAACGCGAGAAGAATGATCCAATGACTATGGACATTTTGGGTCATTGGCGCCGCGTAGTTGACACTTTACGAACTGATCCAATGTCACTTAGCAATGAACTTGATTGGGTTGCAAAATTTAGCATTATGGATGCTTACCGTAAGCGCGATAATGCACTCTGGAATGATCCTCGCCTAGAGACTGTTGACATTCAGTATGCAGATTTGCGACCAAGCAAAGGCCTAGCGTTAACTTTGCAGGCTAAAGGCCGACTAAAAACAATGTTCACCGAAGAACAAATTCAATCAGCAATTCTTAATCCTCCGATAGATACCAGGGCATATTTCCGCGGCAATTGCGTTTCTGCTTATGAAGAGCAAATTGCTGCAGCATCTTGGGATTCAATAATTTTCGATTTTGGAATTCAAGAACCTATGGTTCGACTTAATACAGTTGACGCCCGAAAAGGAACCAAGGAATTAACCGGTTCACTATTTGAAAAGAAGCTATCCGCCCAAGATTTTGTGTCTGCTTTAACTGGCAATTAATCCATAGCCTACGATTGAACTAAGCCTTCTCAAGGAGCCAAGATGACTGAACGTGAATATAGAAGCGCAAACTCGGCTCGTCAGGATCAGACTGAAGATGTAGTGATGCCAACAGCTAACAAGAATGAAGTTGACGTAACTGACATCCTTGATGAAATTGATCTAGTCCTTGAAGAAAATGCTGAAGAATTTGTTAAGAGTTTTGTTCAAAAAGGCGGACAGTAAAAGTCGCTATGACGAACCTATTTCGTCGCATTTACGGCATTGAAACCGAATTCGGAGTTACCTGCACTTTTGAAGGCCAACGTCGACTGACTCCAGATGAAGTCGCTCGTTATTTATTTAAACGAGTTGTTGCTTGGGGTAGAAGTAGCAATGTTTTTCTTACTAACGGGTCCCGCCTTTATTTAGATGTTGGTAGTCATCCCGAGTATGCAACAGCTGAATGCGATGACTTAAAACAACTAGTTGTTCATGATCGAGCAGGTGAACGGGTTGTTGAGGACCTAATTTCTGACGCCCAAGATCGTTTGGCTGAAGAGGGTATTGCTGGTGAAATTTACCTTTTCAAAAACAACACTGATTCATCTGGAAATTCATATGGATGTCATGAAAACTATTTAATTCGCCGTCGAGCAGATTATTTAACGCAGATAGAGGCGCTTCTTCCTTTCTTAATCAGTCGACAGTTAATAAGTGGTGCCGGAAAAGTCCTAGAAACTCCTCGTGGAACTATTTATTCGCTCTCACAGCGTGCTGATCATATGTGGGAAGGCGTATCTAGCGCCACGACAAGATCTCGCCCGATTATTAATACCCGTGATGAACCTCATGCAGATTCAGAGTCTTACCGACGTCTGCACGTAATTGTTGGCGATTCAAACATGTCAGAAATGACCACGATGTTAAAAGTTGCTTCAATGGAATTCGTTCTAAGAATGCTTGAAGCAAATTACTTGAAGCGTGACTTCACTTTGGATAACCCAATCCGTGCTATCCGAGACGTTTCTCATGACATCACCGGTCGG
>JBDLPR010000146.1:0-5913 GCA_039800985.1 Actinomycetota bacterium
GCCCACCAAGGACGATTTTCAGTTACACCTTTTGCGATGATCTTGTCATCAATGTCAGTTACATTTCGAACTAATGTCACTTGGTAACCACTTGCGCGAAGCCAGCGACCTAAAACATCAAAAGCCACACCAGATCTAATGTGACCAACGTGGGGTGCTGCTTGCACAGTTGCACCACACACATACATCGATACCTGTCCAGGTACTAGTGGTGTGAATTCGCGAACGGACTTCGCGGAAGTGTCATATAAACGCACGGATCAAGGCTACTAACTATTAACGCTTTGCCAGCAGAACTGAAGCTATCGCAGCAATACCTTCACCGCGACCAGTAAGGCCTAGGCCATCAGTAGTTGTGCCACTTACTGAAACTGGCACACCACCTAAGACTTTTGACATCGCATCTTGCGCTTCAAGGCGTCTTGGTCCAACTTTTGGTGAATTGCCAATTACCTGCACAGAAACATTGACGATGTCATAGCCAGCTTCAGTAATTAATCGGTGGGCTTCTGTTAGTAAGGTCGCTCCACTTGCCCCAGACCACTTTGGATCACTTGTACCAAATACTGCGCCAAGATCCCCAAGGTTCGCGGCAGCTAAAAGTGCATCACAAACTGCGTGCGCTGCCACATCGCCATCTGAATGACCCTCTGGTCCTTTTGGTTCATTTGGCCACTGAAGGCAAGCTAAGTGCATTGGTCTACCGGCAACTAGTGGGTGAACATCAACACCATTTCCGATTCTTAAATTAGTCATTTGTCACTCCCAATAATGCGGTGGCAATTTTTAAATCATGTGTGGTTGTTATTTTCATTGCTAATTCATCACCAGCAACAGTTAGAACTGGAATTTCTAGTGCTTCCATTAATCCGGCATCATCTGTGGCGACAATTGCCGGATCAGCGTATGCCTTAGTCAAAACATCGCGAGTGAAACCTTGCGGTGTTTGCACCCGGCGTAATTGATTGCGATCAACTGTTTCAATTACTTTGCTTCGAATGTCAACGCGCTTGATTGTGTCAGCAATTGGCAAAACTGGAATAACAGCAACTGAACCATTCTTAAGTTCAGTAACGACACGATTTGTGACATCAACTGGCACAAGTGGCCGCGCTGCATCGTGTACTAATACAAAAGAAATATCATCAGGCACAACTGCAAGAGCATTTGCAATGGAATCTTGCCGTTCATTTCCGCCAGCAACTATGTGAACTTCAGCATCAACGTTTGCTAATAATTCGCTTGCTAGATCTAGCTCATCACTAGGTGCTGCCACAACGATTACATCTGCAACCACGCTCATGGCAAGAGCGCTTCTAGTTAATAAGGAAATGCCATCAAGTTCAATAAATGCTTTTGGTTTTTCTGCGCCAAGGCGCGAGCCATTTCCTGCGGCAGGAATAATTGCCGCCACTCGCCCAGCAGCGGCATTACTCATTAGGAAGCTAAAACCTCATCAAGAATTTCTTCAGCACGAACTTCATTAGTGCGTTCAGCTAAAGCAATTTCACTGATTAATTGTGTGCGAGCGCGAGCCAACATACTCTTTTCACCAGTTGATAACGGTTTCTTTTGGCTGCGGCGCCATAGGTCGCGAACAACTTCAGAAACTTTGATTACATCGCCTGAAGAAAGTTTTTCAGTATTTGCCTTGAAACGACGTGACCAGTTTGCAAGATCTTCAACGTATGGCTGGCGAAGAACGCCGAAAACTTTTTCTAGACCTTCTTGGCTGGTTACATCGCGAACGCCAACAAGTTCTAAGTTCGCAGATGGAACGCGAACAGTTAAATCTGACTGGTGAACCTTAAGGACGAGGTATTCCTTCTTTTCACCTTTAATTACTTTGGTCTCTTTGCCGATGATGTCAGCTGCGCCATGGTGAGGGTAAACAACAGTTTCGCCAATTTTGTAGGCCATTAATTCAAGTTCCTTTTGATTTAGAAACTCAATTTTACCACAGCCCAAGATTTAGCCATTTCGCGTAAAACCCCGTAGTAAATGGCTTTTCTTGCACTACTAGGCTGGTTGCCATAAAGCTTGAATTTCTAAAAGGAATGTAATGAAGAAAGTTGTCTTAGCAGTAGCCCTAGCTAGCTCGTTACTTGTTAGTGGATGTGCTGCAGGTTTTGATGCACAAACTAATCAACAAGGCAACTCAGGTAATGGTCGCACTGCAGATGTCGACAACATTCAGATTCGCAATGCCGTGATCGTAGTCGATGAAAAAAACCAGGAAACCGGAACACTGGTTGCAACAATCATCAGCAAAAACGAATCTGATCTATTGGTTGGAATCGAGATCGATCCTGCAATTACAGCAACTGGCTCTGCAATTGAACTGAAGAAAGATATGGCTGTTGCTATCGGTTACAACTCAGATACTTCAATTCCACTTGCAACAATAGGTGCAGCGCTTACGCCAGGACAATTTGTTGATGTGAACTTCGTATTTGGCAAGAACAAGTCAATTAAGCTTTCGCTGCTAGTTGTTGAAAATACTGGCTACTACTCAGATGTTGTAATCCCAATTGCTGAACCATCAGCAACCCCAACACCTTCAGCTAGTTAATTTCGAACTTGTAACCAAGTCCGCGAACTGTATGTAGCAGTTTAGGATTTGCTGGATCTTCTTCAATTTTTGCGCGAAGGCGTTTGATGTGTACATCTAAAGTCTTGCCATCACCAACATAATTAGATCCCCAGATGCGATCCATTAATTGTCCACGAGTTAATACGCGACCAGAATTTTCCATTAGATATTCAAGCACTTCAAATTCCTTAAGCGGCATTAAAACTTCTTTGCCATTTACTTGAACACTGTGACGAGCAATATCTAACTTCACTGGTCCAGCTTCAATCACATCTTCATCGATGTCCGATGGAACTGAGCTTCCTCGTCTTAGTACAGCGCGAATGCGGGCAATTAATTCTGGTGTTGAAAATGGTTTAGTTACATAATCATCGGCGCCAATTTCTAAACCAACAACTTTGTCTATTTCAGCATCTTTAGCCGTAAGCATGATAATTGGTACATTGCTCTTAGTTCTGATTGCTTTACAAACATCTGTGCCTGACATTCCTGGCAACATAACATCCAACAAAATAATGTCTGGTTGTTCCCGATCAAAGGCAGTTAACCCATCAGTTCCAGTTGGTGCCAGGACTACTTGGAAGCCTTCTTTAGTGAGAATAAATTCCAGTGCTTCGCGGAATGATTCTTCGTCTTCAACTACTAAAACTTTTGTCATCACACACCAACGCCAACTGCATCACTTGCACAAATAGGAAACTTCAAAGTGAAAGTTGAACCTTCGCCAGGTCTTGACCAAACGGAACATTCGCCACCGTGGTTTGCACTGATGTGTTTAACAATTGCTAGTCCTAATCCAGTTCCGCCTGTTTCACGGCTTCGCGCTGGATCGACCCGATAAAACCGTTCAAAGATTCTGATTTGGTCAGCTTCACTTATGCCAACACCTTGATCGGTAACTGAAATTTCAACTTGGTCACCAACAACTTTGGAGCCAACACCAACATGAGTATTTGCTGGCGAATACCGAATTGCATTTGAAATCAAATTGGCTAAAGCCGTCACAAGTTGCCGTTGATCGCCCAGTACACATACTTGATCTAAGTTCTCGGCAACACTGATTGAAATTTTGTTTTCAAGTGCGATTAGTTTGTTGGTATCCACTGCTTCATTAATTACTGCATCAACTCGAACTGGTTCAACATTTTGCATTGGCTTTTCGCCTTGGACTTCACTTAGTTCGACTAGGTCAGTAATCATTTCAGTAAGTCGTTTGACTTCAAGTTGCATACGCGAACTGAACTTATTAATTTGCTCAGTGTCATTTCCGGCTGCGGCGATTGCTTCGGCTAGTAATGAAAGTGCACCAACTGGAGTTTTTAATTCATGAGAAACGTTTGCCACAAAATCTCGGCGGACAGCATTCAAACGACGTTCTTCACTTAGATCACGGGCAAGTACTAAAGAGTATTCGTGATCAATCGGCGATATCTGAACTGAAGCTTCCCAATTAGGCATAGTTGAGTTTGTCTTTATCAAAAGATCATCAAGTGAAACTGCTTCGCCTTTACGTCGCATTTTTTGATTTAGTTCACGAATTTCAACAATCAGTAATCGATCGTCCGCAACCAAGCCCATTGGAACGCAGTTTGCACTAAATGCAATAACTTGCTCGCGACTATCTAAAATCATCGCTGCACCAGGTAAGTATTCGATGACATCTCTTAGTGCCGAAATGCGACTAGTGTTCTTAACTTCAGTCTGATTCTGGTTAATTCGTGACGGCAGGTTGTATCGAATAAGTGTGGCCAGGGCTAGTAGCAGAACTACTGCAGCCAGAACTTCGATCGTCGTCACAAATTAAGAATAGGTACTTAATTTAATTAGTTCTAATTAGATAGCCCGACTTCACTTGATGTTCACTTTCCGCTTGCTAAGAATTCACTTGTTAGAGGCTTTGCAGACTATTTGAAGGTTGCTATCTCGGGTAAAGTATGGGTTATGCGCGAAGATTACAAACTTCAACTTGAGTCAATAAATGCTGACTTAGTCGTAATGACTGAGTTAGTTGGCAGAGCTATTTCAAAGGCCACGGATTCATTACTGAACGATGACCTAAAGCTTGCTGAAGAAGTAATTACTAGTGATGAAATTATTAACTCACTTAACTCATCGATCGAAGAACGCAGCCTTCAGATGGTTGCTCTTCAGGCTCCAGTTGCAACTGATCTTCGTATTTTGATGAGTGCAATCCGCATGGGTTCCTCGCTCGAACGCATGGGTGACCTTGCTTCACACATCGCAAAGCAAGTTAGATTGCGTTACCCAAATCCATCTATTCCAGAAGAACTTCGTGGAACTTTTGCTCGCATGGGTGAAGCTGCAACAAAAATTGTTGCTGAAACTGGTCGAGTAATCAAAACTCGCGACACCGACCTTGCTGACAAGATCAAGACTTACGACGATGAGCTAGACAACTTACATCGCGAATTATTCAGCGTTGTATTAGATGACAACTGGGCTCACTCAGTTGAAGCTGCCATCGACGTAACTTTGCTATCTCGTTTCTATGAACGCTTTGGTGACCATGCGGTTACCGTTGCTCGCCGTGTGGTTCACATTGTGACCGGCGAACCATATACAAAGTAATCTCTAAGCGAAAACTGGCGACTACCCTTTAATACAACACTTCGCTAAATTAGAAGCGAAATGTTAAATAACTCCAGACGGCTTGAGCGAATTGCTATCTTGTCTGTGCATACCTCACCGCTTCATCAGCCAGGTACTGGAGACTCAGGTGGAATGAATGTTTACATTTCCGAAACTTCAAAACGAATTGCCCAGCGCGGGATTGAAGTTGAGATCTTTACTCGAGCAACTTCACCAAAAGATGATGAACGAATTGAACTTGCTCCGGGTGTGACTGTTCGCAATATTGCAGCCGGGCCATTTGAAGGTTTGCGAAAAGAAGATCTACCTGCACAACTTTGCGCGGTAACAGCTGGTGTACTTAGGGCAGAAGCAGCAAAGCGCGAAGGGTTCTACGATTTACTTCACAGTAACTATTGGTTATCTGGTCAGGTTGGCTGGATCGCACAGGAGCGCTGGGGTGTTCCACTTGTGCACACCATGCACACCATGGCTAGGGTTAAGAATTTAAATTTAGCTGAAGGTGACACTCCTGAACCAAACATCAGAGAAATTGGTGAGGAACAGGTTGTTGAAGCTGCAGATCGTCTAGTTGCAAATACTGAAGCTGAAGCAAATGAATTAATCAATTTGTATTCAGCAGATCCTGCCCGCGTTCGAGTTGTTAATCCAGGTGTTGATTTAGATAACTTTGTTCCAGGCAGCAAGAGTGATGCAAGGCATGAACTAGG
>JBDLPR010000147.1:0-2556 GCA_039800985.1 Actinomycetota bacterium
GCTTGAGCGAAAGCCACAATTGCAGGAACATCTAAGGTTCCGGATCTAACATCACGTTCTTGCCCGCCACCATGAATAAGTGGTGTCACTTGGCAATCACGACTCATAATGATTGCGCCAACACCGTGTGGACCGCCAACTTTGTGACCTGATACCGACATTGCACAAACGCCAAGGTCATCAAAATTCACATCAAGCCAAGTCGGTGCCTGGACGGCATCGGTGTGGAAGCGAATTCCTTTACCTGAAATTACTTTGACTAGCTCTGCAACGTCATTTATGGTGCCAACTTCATTATTAGCCAACATGACACTAACTAATGCAACCGATTCAAAATCATTATTTATGGTTTTCAGTAATGCTTCTGGCGTAACAACGCCGGTATGTGTAACCGGAATGTATTGAACTTCAAAACCTTCGTGATCATTTAACCAATGTGCTGGATCCAAAATTGCGTGGTGTTCAACTGCGCTGATTAAGATTCTGGTTCGCTTTGGAACTTTATCTCGCTGGTCCCAGGCGATGCCTTTAAGCGCGATATTGTCAGCTTCAGTGCCACCTGATGTGAAAATAACTTCAGCTGGGCGGCACCCTAATGCTTTGGCAACTTGTTCACGTGCCTCTTCGACTTGGCGACGTGCTTTGCGCCCTGAAGCATGCAAAGATGACGGATTGCCAGATTCCGTCAGTAATTTAGCCATAGTCGCTGCAACTTCCGGATACATCGGTGTGGTTGCAGCGTGATCTAAGTACGTCACTCGTAAATTCTACCTATTTAATAGGTAGCCAACTTTTAGCGAAAAGTTACTTACGACCCTTAATTCGAGCAGTTAAGTCTGGCAACACAGTATTTAAGTCGCCAACAACGCCAAAGTCTGCAAGGTCAAAGATCGGTGCTTCTGGATCTTTGTTAACCACAACAACAGTCTTTGAGGTCTGCATACCTGCGCGGTGCTGGATTGCACCAGATATGCCATTAGCGAAATAGAGCTGTGGTGAAACCGTCTTACCGGTTTGGCCAACTTGGAATTGATGTGGGTACCACCCAGCGTCGGTTGCAGCACGCGATGCCCCTACTGCTGCGCCGAGTGCATCAGCAAGTGGTTCAATAACACTCTTGAAGCCATCTTCACTGGATACGCCGCGTCCACCAGAAACGACAATCTCAGCTTCAGACAAATCTGGACGACCGCTCTTTTCAACCGCAACACGATTTGTCACAGTAGTCGTTGCTGGCTGATGATCAACACTGAAGTTCACTACTTCGGCTGCTGCGCCACCTGCAACTGGAGGTATTGAATTTACCCGAACTGTAATGATCGGAGTTCCGGTCGTTACCTTTGCAGTAACAATCGTTGCGCCACCAAAAATATTTTGTGTAATTGAACCATCTGCTGCGATATCTGAAGCATCTGTGATCACGCCACTGTTACAAGCTAGCGCTAATCTAGCCGCAATTTCTTTTCCATTACCCGATGAAGGAATAAGCACAGCTGACGGTGAGTTTTCGCTAACCAACTTGGTTAATGCACTCACGGCAGGAACAACGATTTCATTTGCATAAACATCAGATGAGTCAACAAAAACTTTCTTTGCGCCGTGTTCCCCCAGTGCAGCAACAGTTGCATCGGCACCAGGTCCAAGTGCTACTGCAATTGGTGTGCCCACTTTGGCAGCCATCGCAAGAAGCTCTAATGAAACTTTCTTAACTTCACCTTGAGCGTGTTCGACAAGTACTAATACATCAGACATGTTGCTACCTCTATACAAACTTCTGTGCGACTAAGAATTCTTCAATTTTTGCAGCTCCACTACCATCATCTTCGATTTTGGTACCAGCTGCTTTTGCTGGACGATCAGCGAAAGCGTCAACTTTGGTCCAGGCTGCGCCAAGTCCAACTGAACTTCCAGCAACACCTAAATCAGAAAGTGAAAATGTTTCCATAGGAGCTTTCTTTGCAGCCATGATGTTTTTAAATGACGGGTAACGTGGTTCATTGATTTTTTCAACGACAGAAACAACTGCTGGAAGTGTTGATTTAACTTCGTCGTAGCCGTAATCAGTAACGCGTTGAATTGTTAGTTCATTGCCTGAAATATCAACTTTCTTAGCAAAAGTCATCTGTGGTAACCCAAGGCGAGAAGCCACCATTGCGGGAACAACACTCATGCGAGCATCAGTTGATTCGCTACCAAACATGATCAAGTCAAAGCCGCGGTCTTTAAGCGCTTCAGCAATTACAAGTGAAGTTGCTACTGCATCAGAGCCATGAATTGCATCATCAACAACGTGAATACCTGCAGTTGCGCCCATTGAAATTGCTTTGCGAACGCTATCGGCTGCTTCGGCAGGACCAACCGAAAGAATGGTTACTTCCCCGCCACCGGCTTCAACAATCTTTAATGCCTCTTCAACGGCATACTCATCAAGTTCATTAACAACGCGATCAGCAGCAGCGCGATCTAGCGTTTTATCTGAAGCAGATAATTTCTTTTCAGCCCAGCTATCTGGAACTTGCTTAACGCAAACACAAATTTTCAAAGTGTTAACTCCCA
>JBDLPR010000148.1:0-4042 GCA_039800985.1 Actinomycetota bacterium
AACTTCTTACTAATTGGTCCAACTGGAGCCAGCAAGGAATCAACTGCCCAGGCTGGCTCATGCCTTGGATCTGCAATTTTGTATTGCCGGCCATCTATTGAAACGATCAAACCAGATGTCAACGATTTAACATCAAGTGATTTCAGATCAAGAATCCTTGCACCTTCATCGTATGCCGGATTATAAAGCGCAAAGCCTCGATCCAGAGTTAAACCATCAACGTAATCGGTGCGAACTCGACCACCGATTTCATCACTGGCTTCAATAACGCAAACACTTTGACCAGCAACAGCGATACGGCGAGCGGCAGCTAAACCTGAAAGGCCTGCGCCAACAACTACGACATCAACTTTTGCAGGCAAATTACTCATAAACTCGGGTTTTCTTAAAGGGTTTTGATGGCACTAACGATATCAGGGTCACTGAAATTAAACCCGGATGACATCATGACTTTAGGTAAAACTCTGGTGCTTCCCAAAACTTCTTGCGAGAACTCACCTAAAACAATCTTTAATGCAATTGCTGGAACTGGAAGTAGGGCAGGGCGGCGCAAAACCTTTGCCATCGCTTTGGTTACTTCTCGATTGGTCGCAGGGTTCGGTGCAGTTAAATTAACCGGGCCATGAATGTCAGATCGATCCATTAAGAATTTGATTGCTGCAATTTCATCACGCAGTGAGATAAATGACCAGTACTGTTTGCCATTTCCAAGTACACCGCCAACACCTAATTTAAAGATTGGCAAAATCTTGGCCCAGGCGCCACCATTTTTTGCAACCACTAGTCCTGTCCTGATGTTCACTACGCGAACGCCAGCTAATTTTGCTGCATCAGTAGCTTTCTCCCAAGCCACAACTACATCGGCTAGAAATCCTGTTCCAGCATTTGATGTTTCATCAACACTGCGATCAGCTGTATCACCATAGAAACCAATCGCACTTGCATTAATCAAAGTTTTTGCTTTGATGTGAACTGCAGCAATGGCAAGAGTTTTAGTTGCTTGAACACGTGAATTTAAAATTTCCGCTTTGTATTTCTTAGTCCAGCGATGATCGCCAACACCTGCGCCAGCAAGGTTGATGATTACTTCAACACCTTGCAAAGCGCTTAAATCAACCTCACCAATGGAAGGATTCCATTTGATTTCAGAGGCAGCTTTTGGTTCTCGGCGAACTAAACGAAGTACTTCATGACCGTCTGTGCGAAGTTGTTCAACTAGGGCAGTACCGATTAACCCAGATGATCCTGCAATGGCAATTTTCATAAAATACTTTGCCTTTCCGCCTGAAGTGCTGACTTAAGTTCTATAAACCTAAGTCAGCTTCGAATGCGCCTTCTTCTAAACGTGCCTTGATTGCACTTAAGAAGCGAGCTGCATCTGCGCCGTCAACTAAACGGTGATCGTAAGTAAGGGCTAAGTAGACCATTTGGCGAACCGCAATTACATCGGCACCACTTGAATCAGTAACCACAACTGGACGCTTAACAACTGCGCCAGTTCCAAGGATTGCAACCTGTGGTTGATTAATGATTGGGGTATCAAATAGGGCACCGCGGCTACCAGTGTTTGTAATGGTGAATGTTCCGCCACTTAGTTCATCTGGTGAAAGCTTGTTGGTACGAGTGCGTTCAGCTAAATCGTTAATCTTGCGAGCCAGACCTGCGATATTTAGGTCACCAGCATCACGGATAACTGGAACTAGAAGTCCACGCTCGGTATCGACAGCGATCCCAACATGCTCAGCATCGTAGTAAGTAACAGTATTTTCAGCCTGATTCATTGATGCGTTAACAGTTGGGAACTGCTTTAGTGCTTCACATGCTGCTTTAGCAAAGAATGGAAGGAATGAAAGTTTCACACCTTCACGTGATTCAAAAGCACTCTTTGACTTATTTCGTAGTGCAGCAATGCGGCTGACATCCACTTCAACAACTGAAGTTAACTGGGCTGAAACTTGAAGGGATTCAACCATGCGCTCAGCAATAACTGTGCGAAGGCGAGTCATCTTTTCAGTCTTCCCACGAAGTTCAGCAGCCTTTGCACTAACTGCAGATGAACTGCTAGCTGGCGCAACGTGCGGCTTACTTTCAACCGGACGATCGCTTCCGACTTTTACTGGAGCCATTGATGGAGTTGTTGCAGTCACATCTTCTTTGCGAATGCGTCCGCCAACACCAGTTCCCTTAACTTTACTTAAATCAACGCCAAGTTCAGCAGCAAGCTTGCGAACGATTGGTGTGGCATAAGCATCTGAGTTGTTAAGTGAAGAGGTTGAAGTCTGCACAGGAGCACTTGGTGCACTAGGCGCGGCAGCAACTGGCGCAGGGGCTTGAGTTGGTGCAGGAGCAGGTGCACTTGGTGCTGGAGCACTTGCGCTAACCGCGCCAGATGCACCGATTAAACCTAGTTGGCCACCAACTTGAGCAACACCATCTTCACCAACAGTGATTTCAAGAAGAACACCTGAAACTGGTGATGGGATTTCGGTATCAACTTTGTCAGTAGAAACTTCAAGTAGTGCTTCATCAGCTGCAACGCTGTCCCCAATTGCTTTTAACCAACGAGTAACAGTTCCTTCAGTAACACTTTCACCAAGTGCTGGAAGTAGAACAGCAGTTGATGCGCCACTGTCAGCTGGACTTGCAGCCGGCGTAGCTGCAACAGGAGCAGGTGCTGGAGTTTCAACAGGAGCAGGAGCAGGAGCAGGAGCAGCAGGTAGAGGTGTGCTAGCTGGAGCACCTGCACTATCTGCGATCACACCTAGTGCGCCGCCAACTGGAACTACCGCATCTTCACCAGCAAGGATTTCAGTTAGTACACCGCTTACTGGTGATGGGATTTCGGTATCAACTTTGTCGGTTGATACTTCAAGTAATGCTTCATCAGCGGCAACTGTGTCACCAACGTTCTTTAGCCAACGAGTTACCGTTCCTTCGGTAACGCTTTCACCAAGTTGTGGCATCGAAACAGTTGTACTCACTGTTTAACACTCCTTAAGGGTTTGGACTTAATTCTTTTTGGTTATGCGTGGGCGTGAAGTGGTTTTCCAGCAAGGGCTAAGAATGCTTCACCAAGAGCTTCGTTTTGGGTTGGGTGGGCGTGCACAAGTGGGGCAACATCTTCAGCGGTTGCTTGCCAGTTGTAAATCAGTTGCGCTTCACCGATTAGTTCACCAACGCGAGCACCAATCATATGAACGCCAACAACTGGGCCATTCTTTTGACGAATTAGCTTGATAAAACCTGCTGTACTTAGGATCTGGCTCTTGCCATTTCCACCCAAGTTGTATTCGTATGATTCAACTTCGCCAAACTTTTCTTTGGCTTGGGTTTCGGTGTAACCAATTGAGGCAACTTCAGGTTCACTGTAGGTAACACGCGGAATACCTGATTCATCAATTGTGCGAGGGTTTAAACCAGCGATTTCTTCAGCAACAAAAATACCTTGCTGGAAACCACGGTGGGCTAGTTGAAGGCCAGGAACTATGTCGCCAACGGCGTAGATACCTGGCACATTTGTTGCTAAACGTTCGTTTGCTAAGACAAAACCACGATCCATGTTGATGCCTTGTTCTTCAAATCCCATTCCAGTTGCGCGTGGACCACGGCCAACAGCAACCAGAAGGAGGTCAGCACTTAGCGTTTCGCCATTTTCAAGAGTTACTGTTACGCCAGAATCGCTTTGGGTTGCACTTTGGAACTTAACGCCAGTCTTAAAGTTGATTCCACGCTTACGGAATGAGCGTTCCATCGTCTTTGAGATTGCTTCATCTTCTGCAGGAACTAGGCGAGGTAAACCTTCAACCACAGTTACATCAACGCCAAATGACTTCCAAACTGATGCGAATTCAACACCAATTACGCCACCGCCAAGGATGATCGCACTTGCTGGAACATAATCCATCACAAGAGCCTGATCGCTAGTCATTACGCGACCTGCAATATCTAAACCTGGAAGAGAGCGAGCGTAAGAACCAGTTGCTAGAACGATGTTCTTGCCTTCGTAACGCTGGCCATTAACTTCGATTGCATTTGGGGCAAC
>JBDLPR010000149.1:0-2605 GCA_039800985.1 Actinomycetota bacterium
AATTAAGCCAGGCATGACGACATCCGCACTTGATGCAGTAGCTGCAGCAAATATCAAACGCGGCGGGGGAACTTCGAATTTTCTTGGATATCACGGTTATCCGGCAACCATCTGTGTATCAGTTAATGATGAAATTGTTCACGGAATTCCCGGAGATCGCGTAATTCACGAAGGCGATGTGGTCTCAATCGATTGTGGCGCAATCATTGATGGTTTCCACGGAGATGCAGCATTTTCAGTTGTAGTTGGATCAGGAGATCCAGAAGATCAAAAGATGTTAGATGTATGTGAAGAATCAATGTGGCGCGGAATTGCGGCAGGTAAGAAAGGTGCAAAACTTTCGGATATCGGCCATGCAATTGAAGAGTATGTAAATTCTCAAGGTAAGTACGGAATTTTGCGCGAATACGGTGGCCACGGAATTGGCACTTCGATGCACATGGAACCGCACGTTTTAAATTATGGAAAACCTGGCAATGGGCCGGATCTAGTAGAAGGCATTTGTCTGGCTATCGAACCTATGATTACTAGGGGCACTCACAAGACCAAAGTGCTTGGGGATGATTGGACTGTGGTCAGCCAAGATAAGTCTCGTGGGTCACACTTTGAAAACTCTTATTGCATTGCACCTGATGGAAAATTGTTCGTGTTAACTGCGATAGATGGCGGTAAGTCAGAACTTGGTCGTTTAGGCGTAGAAATCTCTGATTTGCTCGCATAAGTAATCAAAAAGTTATTCAATTCTGTTCAAAATTCTTTCTTTAACATATAAATTTTCTCCATTCCGGCCCAACGACAATCGGAAAAAACCCGGAAGAGAGAAAGAGCTAATGAAAACAAAGAAGTTTTTAGGCGCGTTATCGGCAGTTGCTGCTGCAGCGCTTGTTATTAGCAGTGCACCTGCAGCAAACGCTGCATGGGTTCCTGCAGCAAAAGCAAAAGTTGGCGATGATTGCATTCGTGCTGGCGCAACAGCTCCAGGCCGTGGCGTTGATGGAAGCGCGCTAACTTGCACAGTTGTTACAACTGGAACTCTTAAGGGTCAGACCAAGTGGTGGTATCCAGATGTAAAGCCAATCAAATCACTTGAATGGGTTTCTTCATCAGGTGTTGGTGGCGGTTACGGAACTACTGCAATTGCATTTGCTGATGCGATGAAGGCAGAAGGCATGCTTGGTGACTACACAGTTTCTTACAAGTCTGGAGGTTCCGGAACAGTTGGTCTTGGCTACTTCCAAGATCAGAAGAACCGTTCAGATGTTGCATTTATTAATGGTTTTGCAATGGTTGCAGGTATTGCATCAACAAAGTCAAAGTTGAAACTATCTGACAACACACAAATTTCAGGTTTGATGCGTGAATGGGAAGCAATTGTGGTTCCTGCTTCATCTAAATACCGCACAATTAATCAATTACTTGATGACATCAAGGCAGATCCAAAGGGAATGCCTATTGCTGGTGGCTCAAAGGGAACTGTTGACCATGTATTCATGGGATTACTTGTTGAAAAAGCAGGTGTCGACGCAACAGCTATGAATTATGTTCCTTATGCAGGTGGCGGCGAAGTTACAACATCTGTACTTGGCAAGCAGACCGTAGCTGGCGTTTCAGGAACTTCTGAATTCGCAACTTACGTCAAGGCTGGAAAGCTTCGCGTGTTAGCGCTCTCTTCAGCTAAGCCACTAGCTTCAATTAAGGGTAAGACCTTGATTCAGCAGGGCATTGATATGACCTTCGGTAACTGGCGTGGATTCGATGTTTCTGGCTCAATGTCAGCTGCAGATCGCCTTAACTTTATTAAGGTTGCAGATGTCGTACGTGCCGGAAATGCATGGAAAGCAACGCTAAAAGCAAAAGATTGGACCAATCTTGATGAGCGCGGAAATGATTTCAAGACATTTATCGCTGATCAAACAACTTCAATCACCAAGCTTCTAGTAAGCCTTGGTCTTGCATAAAAACTTGCAAATTGATTAAATTCAAAAAAGAAGCAGTGGGGGAGCTCGCATTTGCGGGCTCTCTTCTGCTGCTTGGCGTAATCGTCTTAATTGATACCAAGAACATGGTTGTGCCTCCAGGATCTGGAAGCGTTGGACCACAAGTCTTTCCAACCATCATTGGAATTTTCATTGTTGCAGTTGCCATATTTCTAAGTATTGAAGTTTTGCGTGGAAATTATGGGCAACCTGAAGGAACAGAGTTTGGCGAGATTGAAGCCAAAACTGATTTCAAAACGCTCGGAATGGTTGGCGGCACCATTTTGACTTACCCATTTTTAATTGAAAGTGCCGGCTTTGTAATCGCATCCACCGTGGTTTTTTTCGGGGTCGGATTTGCTTATGGCGCTCGCAAGTTAATTAAGAATTTGGTTATTGCGTTAATTTTCGCGTTAGTTGTTTACTTAACTTTTACTAAATTACTTAGCGTAGAACTGCCAGCTGGAATCCTGAAGGGAATTCTATGAATAACGTAGAGTCATTACTTCATGGTTTTGCCAGCGCATTAACAATTTCAAATTTAATGTTCGGATTGCTTGGAACTTTCCTGGGAACATTAGTTGGAGTTTTACCAGGTATTGGTCCAGCGCTAGCAATCGCGCTTTTAT
>JBDLPR010000150.1:0-13131 GCA_039800985.1 Actinomycetota bacterium
CCAGAACTCCTAACACCCACATTGCATTTGGCGCAGGTATTCATTTCTGCATCGGTGCGCCACTTGCCCGCTTGGAAATGAATACATCACTGCCATTGTTATTTGAGAAATTCCCTAAATTGCAATTAGCCGGAAAGCCAAAACAGCGTCCAACATTTGTATTACGTGGTTACGAAGAAATCCCTGTTACGGCGAATTAACTAAGTGCATTTTTCATAGCACTGAGTTTTGAATTTGATTCGGCAACTTCAGCTTCACCTGTTGAACCAGCAACAATTCCACAACCAGCAAATAAACGAAGCTCAGTGTGCTCATCATTTGCAATCGCAGCGCAGCGAAGAGCAATACCCATTTCACCATCACCAGATTTATTCATCCAGCCAACTGGTGCTGAATAGCGCCAACGATCAAGACCTTCAATTTCTTTTATCAGATTTGCCGCACGTTCAGTTGGGGTTCCGCAAACAGCAGCTGTTGGATGCAAAGATGCAGCCAGCGCAAGCACTGGTGCGGCATCAACTAATTCACCTGTGACATCTGTTCCAAGATGTTGCACGTTTGCTAATTGAAGCAAGAATGGTTTTTCTGGAACATCTAAGTCAATACAGTGTGAAGCAAGTGCAGCAGCAACTGAGGCAACTGCGTATTCATGTTCTTCAAGGTCTTTATCTGAAGCAAGTAGGGCAGCGGCTAATTCATCGTCACGAACTTCATCACTACTACGGCGAATAGTTCCGGCAAGAACACGACTTGTTACTAAGTCACCTTGGCGCCGAATTAATAATTCCGGTGTTGCACCGATTAATCCATCAACTGCAAACGTCCAACATTCTGGATAAGTTCGGTTTAATTCACGCAGCAACCAACCCACGTTTAAAGGTTCAGCAAGTTTGGCAACTACATCTCTAGCCAAAACAACTTTGTCTAGCTCACCTTGGTTGATGCGGCGAACTGCCTCATCAACACTTCTTTGCCATTCAGAAACTGTTCTTGAACCGTCAGAAAATTGTGGATCAAGATTTTGGGTGACTAAAACCTTTGGTTTAAGCACTTGATTAACAATTTCAGAAACTTTTTCATAAGTTACTGGCTGCTCGCTAATGACTGTAAGGGTTGTTCCTGATTGGTTTCGACGAACAACGATTTGCGGGACGACTACAACGGAAGTTCCTGAATCATTTGCAAATGTGAATGAACTAAACGCAATAGGTTCATCACCAACGCTCTTGGCGGTCCAATTTCGCCACCAACTTTGCGCGCGACTAAATCGCTCAGGCCCTGTTACTTCATAACGATCAACTTCACCGATTGCAATTAATCCATGTTGATCCATCGCTGGACCGGTAACCCAGGCCATGCCATCGCTTGGAACTAAATTCAACAAATTGGGGATATCGGCGATTGGCTGAGTCAAAACGTAAATTGGCTTGGCGCCATCAGCGACCAAACGCTGTACGTCTACCTGACTCATGATGATTTAAGCCTACGCCCGTGCGCGAGCTACTCCAATTTCGAGTAAGCGCACAAATACGGCAGACTAGAAGCATGTCTCGTGCGCATCTAAACAAAGAACCACATGAAGTGGCAGCCATGTTTGATGAAGTTGCACAAAAGTACGATTTAACAAACGACATACTTTCGCTTGGCCAAACCAGACTTTGGCGACGTGCTGTCGTTAATGCGATCAACCCACAACCAGGTGAAAAAATTCTCGACTTGGCAGCTGGAACAGGAACAAGTACTCAGCCGTTTTATTTAGCTGGCGCAGATCCAGTTGCTTGCGACTTTTCTAAAGGCATGATTGAAGTTGGACGCAAACAATTCCCGCATCTAACTTTTGTCCAAGGCGACGCGCTTAATCTGCCATTTGAAGAAAACACATTCGATGCGGTCACAATTTCATTTGGATTAAGAAATGTGCAGAACACCGAAAAAGCACTTCGGGAACTTTACCGGGTAACTAAACCAGGTGGCCGAATGGTGATTTGCGAATTTAGTCACCCAACTTGGAAGCCTTTCCGCACTTCTTACATGGAATACCTGATGAAGGCTCTTCCTGCGATTGCGCGAAAAGTTTCCAGCAACCCAGATGCCTACGTTTATCTGGCTGAATCAATCAGAGCTTGGCCTAACCAAGAATTGCTCGCCGCGTTGATTAAGGATGCAGGCTGGCAGAACGTTGAATGGCTGGATCTGACCGGGGGCATCGTCGCCCTGCACAGAGCGACTAAATAAACTTAAATTGTGCTAGTGAAATTGTTCACAAACGCACAAACTCGGTATTTTGCAAGGCTTTATCGGTTCTAGGATTGAGAAGCCTCGAAAGAAAGGTGGCCAAAAGTGGGATCAGGAAATCTATACCTACCCATATTTTTTCTAGGCCTTTTATCTTTTGGTTTCGCAGCATTTTCAGTTGGAATTGCATCAATCACAGGTCCAAAGCGTTACAACCGAGCAAAAGTTGATGCGTACGAATGTGGAATTAATCCAACACCACAACCGATTGGTGGCGGAAAGTTTCCAGTTAAGTACTACTTAACTGCGATGCTGTTCATCATTTTTGATATTGAAATTGTTTTCCTTTATCCATGGGCAGTTAGTTTCGATGCACTTGGATTGTTCGGCTTAATTGAAATGATCATTTTCATTCTCACAGTTTTAGCTGCGTACGCATTTGTATGGCGTCGCGGCGGACTTGACTGGGATTAAAGAAGTAGCGAGAAGTAACAATGGGTCTAGAAGAAAAACTTCCAAGTGGTGTTTTACTTTCCACAGTTGAAGGCTTAGCTGGTTACGCACGCAAAGGTTCACTATGGCCGGCAACTTTCGGTCTTGCATGTTGTGCAATCGAAATGATGGCATCAGGTGCCGGCCGCTATGACTTAGCTCGTTTTGGTATGGAAGTTTTTCGCGCATCACCTCGTCAAGCAGACTTAATGATCGTTGCTGGACGTGTAAGCCAAAAGATGGCACCAATTCTTCGTCAGATCTACGATCAAATGCCTGGACCAAAGTGGGTTCTTGCCATGGGTGCATGTTCATCATCAGGTGGCATGTTTAATAACTACGCAATTGTTCAAGGCGTTGATCACGTAGTTCCAGTTGATATTTATCTACCAGGTTGCCCACCGCGTCCTGAAATGTTGATCGATGCTCTTATGAAATTGCATGATCAAATTGGTGACACCAAACTTGGTGCAAATCGCGATCGTGAAGTTGTTGAAATAGAACGCGCCGCACTTGTAGCGCCACACTCTTCAGAAATGAAGGGTCTACTTCGATGACCGAAAACAACTCTTTAATTCACGCAGGTCAACCACTTCTTGAAGTGACCACAGTTCGTGAAGGAATGTTTGGTAGCCAGGGATCTGGTGACACTTCTGGGTTTGGTGGCTTGGTTTCAGTTGTTCCAGTTCCACAAGCAAGCGCTAGGCCATTCGGTGGCTATTTTGATGTGATTGCTGACGAACTTGCAGCATCGCTAAAGGACTTTGGAACCTCATCTGAAAAAGCAATTGAAAAAATTGTTATTGCAAATGACGAAATGACTATCTATGTTGCAGCCAGTGAATTACCAGCTGTTGCAAAAACACTTCGCGATGAACCAGGTTTACGTTTTGAACTTTGCTTAGGTGTTAGTGGTGTGCACTACCCAAATCACCAAGGTAAAGAACTGCATGCCGTTTATCATTTCCGCTCAATTACTCATGGACGCAAAGTTCGCGTTGAAGTAACAGCGGCAGATAACAATCCGCACATTCCATCAATCGTTTCGATCTATCCAACAAATGATTGGCATGAACGCGAAACATATGATTTCTTCGGAATTATTTTTGATGGCCATCCACATTTAACTCGAATTCAAATGCCAGATGATTGGCAAGGTCACCCGCAACGCAAGGATTACCCACTTGGTGGCATCCCAGTTGAATACAAGGGTGCAACAACTCCACCACCAGATCAGCGGAGGTCTTACAACTAATGTCAGATACTTACGCTCCGTCATACGACACAACACAAGGTCGCGTTTACACAGTTCAAGGCCAAGACTGGGACACCATCCAAGGTGCAGCCGAAGGTGAATCAGAACGCTTAGTTGTAAACATGGGTCCACAGCATCCATCAACACATGGTGTGCTTCGCCTGATTCTTGAAATCGAAGGCGAATCAGTTACTGAAGCTCGCTGCGGTATTGGTTACTTGCACACTGGTATTGAAAAGAACATTGAGTACCGTTCTTGGACACAAGGCGTTACTTATGTAACCCGCATGGATTACTTATCACCATTCTTTAATGAAACTGCTTATTGCTTAGGTGTTGAAAAACTTCTAGGAATCACCGATCAAATTCCAGAACGCGCTTCTGTGATCCGCGTGATGATGATGGAACTTAACCGTATTTCTTCACACCTTGTTGCGCTTGCAACTGGCGGCATGGAACTTGGCGCTTTAACTGCAATGATCTTTGGTTTCCGTGAACGCGAAACCGTTTTAGATATTTTCGAAATGGTAAGCGGTCTGCGTATGAACAGTGCCTACGTTCGCCCAGGCGGTGTGGCACAAGATCTTCCACCAGGTGCTGTTGAGAAGATTCGCGAAATAGTTGATACATTCCCTCGACGTTTTAAAGACACTTCAGACATGCTCGTTGGCAACTCAATCTGGATGGGTCGCACAGACGGAGTTGGTGTTCTAGACCTTGCTGGATGTATGGCACTTGGTGTTACTGGTCCAGTTCTTCGTGCAACTGGCTTGCCACAAGATCTTCGTAAAACCGATCCTTACTGTGGTTATGAAAATTACGAATTCAATGTCATTACTAAAGACACATCTGATTCATATGGTCGTTTCTTAATTCGCCTAGAAGAAATGCGCGAATCATTAAAAATCGTTGAACAGTGTTTAGATCGCTTGAAGCCAGGACCAGTAATGGTTGAAGACAAGCGCATTGCTTGGCCAGCTCAACTTGCAATCGGTTCAGATGGTCAAGGTAACTCACTTGATCACATTCGTCGCATCATGGGCGAGTCAATGGAGTCTTTGATTCACCACTTCAAGCTGGTAACTGAAGGTTTCCAAGTTCCAGCTGGACAGGTTTATAGCGCAGTTGAATCACCACGTGGTGAACTTGGCGTGCACATTGTTTCTGACGGTGGAACTCGTCCTTACCGAGTACATTTCCGTGACCCTTCATTTACAAACTTGCAATCAGTTGCAGCAATGTGTGAAGGCGGCCAGATTGCCGATGTAATCGCAGCGGTTGCATCAATCGACCCAGTTATGGGTGGGGTGGATCGCTAATGACATTTACTGAAGAAACTCGAGTAAAAGCACGCGAAATTATCGCGCGTTATCCAATGTCACGCTCAGCATTACTTCCAATGCTGCACTTAGTGCAATCAGAAGAAGGTTTTGTTAGTGCAGATGGCATCGCACTATGCGCTGAAGAACTTGGTTTAACAACTGCTGAAGTTGCAGCAGTTGCAACTTTTTACACCATGTATCACCGAAAGCCAGTTGGTGAATATCACATTGGCGTTTGCATTAACCCAGGTTGTGGAATCTTAGGTGGCGATGCAATTTGGTCAACACTTTGCAATCGTCTTGGCATCGGTAATGACGAAGTAACTGAAGACGGCAAAATTTCACTTGAACGTATTGAATGCCAGGCTGCATGTACGCATGCACCAGTTATGACAGCTAACTGGGAATTTCTGGACAATATGACTCCAGAATCAGCAGTCGATGTTGTTGAAAAACTTAAGAGTGGTCAAGAAGTATTAAGCACTCGCGGTCCACGCATTCGATCATTTAAAGAAAACGAAGCAACCCTTGCTGGTTTTGATGATGGCTTAGTTGATGCAGGTGGTAACGCTGATGAATCCATGCTTGCTGGGCTAAAGCGCGCTAAAGAACTCGGCATGAGCGCACCGGAGGCAAAGTAATGGCGATTGCTCAAGGTTCTCTAACACCAGTACTAACTGCGCATTGGGATGAAGCAGATTCATACACAATTGCTGGCTACATGCGACATGGTGGATACACCGCATTTAAAAAAGCTTTTCAACAAGGTCCAGATCAAGTAATCACAACCGTTAAAGACTCTGGTCTTCGCGGTCGTGGTGGCGCTGGTTTCCCAACAGGCCTGAAGTGGTCATTTGTTCCACAAGGGGATGGCAAGCCACATTACTTAGTTGTTAATGCTGATGAATCTGAACCAGGTGCTTGCAAAGACATTCCACTAATGCTGGCTAACCCACATGCATTAATTGAAGGCATCATCATCGCCTCATTTGCAATGCGTGCAAACCATGCATTCATTTACTTACGCGGGGAAGTGCCACACGTTTTCCGTCGCGTTAACAGTGCGATTCGCGAGGCTTACAAAGCTGGTTACCTAGGCAAAAACATCATGGGATCAGGTTTTGATCTTGAAGTTGTTTTACATGCTGGCGCTGGTGCTTATATCTGCGGTGAAGAAACAGCACTACTTGATTCACTCGAAGGTCGCCGCGGTCAACCAAGACTTAAGCCACCATTCCCAGCTGTAGCAGGTTTATACGCCTCACCATCTTGTGTGAACAATGTTGAAACTATTGCAAATATTCCTTACATCGTTAATAACGGTGTTGATTGGTTTAGATCATTTGGTACCGAAAAGTCCCCAGGCTTCAAACTTTTTGCAGTTTCAGGTCACGTGAACCGTCCAGGTATTTATGAAGCACCACTTGGCATCACGATGCGTGAACTTCTTGAACATGCTGGTGGCGTTCGTGATGGACACAAAGTTAAATTCTGGTTGCCAGGTGGATCTTCAGTTCCAATGTTGACCCCAGAACATCTAGATACACCAATGACTTACGAAGCAATTTCTGAAGCTGGTTCGATGCTTGGAACTGGTACGCCAATGGTTTTTGATGACACAACTTCTGTAGTTCGCGCAGTAACTGGTTGGCTTGCTTTTTACAAACATGAATCTTGCGGTAAGTGCACACCATGTCGTGAAGGAACTTATTGGATTAGCGATGTTTTGCATCGCTTTGAAGAAGGCCATGGCACTGAAAGTGATATCGACAAGTTAGTTGAAATCTGTCAGCAGATTTCGGGTCGTTCATTCTGTGCTCTTGGCGACGCTGCTTCAACACCATTCCCAGCAGCACTTAAGTACTTCCGGGATGAATTTTTGCAAGCAACTCGCACCCCAGCCAATGAAACTTACAGTCCTGAAAAAGCAACAGTGTTTGCAGGAGTAGCGCGATGACGGTAACTACTCAAACTGTGAATGTAACTGTCGACGGTGTAACCGTTGAAGTTCCAGCTGGCACATTAATTATTCGCGTTGCTGAAATGCTTGGCACCGCAATTCCACGTTTCTGCGATCACCCACTTCTTGATCCAGTTGCAGCATGCCGCGCATGTTTAGTTGAAATTGAAGGCCAAGGTAAACCACAACCAGCTTGTGCGATTCCAGTAACTGAAGGCATGGTTGTTAAGACCCAGCATTCGAGCGAAATGGCTAGCAAAGCTCAAGCCGGAGTAATGGAGTTTCTCCTTATTAATCACCCGCTAGATTGTCCGATTTGTGACAAGGGTGGTGAATGTCCGCTTCAAAACCAAGCAATGACCGCAGGTCGCGCTGAAACTCGTTTTAGTGGAACAAAGCGCACTTTCCCTAAGCCAATTAACGTTTCAGCTCAAGTACTTCTTGATCGCGAACGTTGCGTATCTTGTGCTCGCTGTACACGTTTTGCCGAACAAATTGCTGGTGATCCATTCATTGCGCTACTTGAACGTGGCGCAAAGCAACAAGTTGGTACATCAAGTGATCAACCATTTGATTCATACTTCTCAGGTAACACGATTCAGATTTGTCCGGTTGGCGCATTAACAAGCGCTAAGTACCGTTTCCGTTCACGTCCATTTGATTTGATTTCTGTACCAACAGCGTGTGAACACTGTGCAAGTGGTTGTGCACTTCGTACTGATGTGCGTCGTGGTCAAGTTATGCGTCGTCTTGCTTGGGACGCGCCAGAAGTTAACGAAGAGTGGAACTGTGACAAAGGTCGTTTTGCATTCCCATATGCAAATGAAGGACGCATCACAACTCCACTTGTTCGTGACGAATCTGGAAATCTGGTCGCCGCATCTTGGCCAGAAGCAATTCGTGTTGCTGCAAAAGGTTTAAAGAGCGCTGGAAGTAACACCGGTGTTTTAACTGGTGGTCGCTTAACAGTTGAAGATGCAAAAGCGTATGCATCTTTTGCTCGCGACGTCCTTGGTACTAAAGATGTTGACTTCCGTGCTCGCGCGGTTAGTGATGAAGAAACTGCATTCCTGGCAAACCATGTTGCAGGAAAAGGCTTAGGCGTTACTTATGGTGACCTTGAATCAGCATCTTCAGTACTTCTTGTTTCACTTGAACCAGAAGATGAATCACCAATTGTTTTCTTGCGCCTTCGCAAGGCTGCGCTACAGCGTGGTGCAAAAGTAACTGCAATCGCTCCGTACATGTCTGCAGGTCTTGCCAAGATGAAAAGCACATTGATCTCAGCTGGACCACGCGATGAAGTCGCAGCAGTAAAGAGTGCTTCTGGCAGCGTTGATGGCAAAGGGGTGATTTTGGTTGGCGAACGTGCTGCCAGCACACCAGGATTACTTACAGCTGTTGTTGAACTTGCAAATTCAACCGGCGCAAAACTTGCTTGGATTCCGCGTCGCGCTGGTGATCGTGGCGCACTAGATGCAGGCCTACTTCCAATTGGTGGGCGCAATACTTCTGCAATTCTTAATGAAGCTGGCAAAGGCGTTAAGGCCCTACTCGTTGCTGGTGTTTCTGCAGATGACATTGATGGTGATTTAGTTGGCGCAGTTAAACGTGCTGGCTTTGTAGTTTCACTTGAAACTCGTCACACAGATGTAACTGCAAATGCTGATGTCGTTCTTCCAGTTTCAGTTGTTGCTGAAAAACGTGGAACATTTAGAAACTGGGAAGGCCGCGACCGATCATTTGAAGCTGTACTAGGCGCTCCAGGTTTATTAAGTGATGCACAAGTTCTTGAAGAACTTGCCACCGAAATTGGTAAGTCACTTTCCGAAAATGATTTCTGGTCATCAGCTAATCGCCCAGCACTAAGTGCCGGAATTGCCGATCAAACATCAGTTGGCGCTGGCCAAGCAGTACTTAGCTCGTGGAAGCACTTGTTAGATAAGGGAACACTGCAAGAAGGTGAACCTTATTTATCAGCAACTGCACGCGTTGCAGTAATTCGGGTTAGCCCTTCTACTGCACAAAGTTTGAACTTAGTTGATGGTGGAATCGCAACTGTTTCATGCTGTGGCAAAGAAGCTGTTGCGCCAGTGATTGTTACTGGCGGTATGGCAGATGGCGTTGTTTGGGTTCCAGCAAATAGCGAAGGTGCGTCGCTTAACTTGCCTTCAGGATGTGTTGTTGATGTTCGCCCTGGAGGCCAAGAATGAAGTTTGCAGATAACTTAACTGAAGCAGTTTTCGGTAACGATCCAGGTTTAGTTATTGCCATTAAAGTCCTTGGCATTTTTGTGATCATGGTGCTGATGACTTTGCTAACAATTTGGGCAGAGCGTCGCGTAGTTGGTCGCATGCAGATGCGCATCGGTCCAAACCGCGTTGGTCCATTTGGTTTATTACAGTCACTTATGGATGGCGTTAAATTAGCACTCAAGGAAGAAATTATTCCTAAAGGTGTTCACTTGGCGGTTTATATCCTTGCGCCAGTTATTTCGGCAACGACTGCATTTTTAACTTTTGCGGTTATCCCATTTGGCCCAGAAGTAAGTATTTTTGGTCACCGCACTTTCTTACAGCTAACTGATTTCCCAGTTTCTGTGCTTTACGTATTAGCCATTGCCTCAGTTGGTATCTACGGAATCGTGCTTTCGGGTTGGGCTTCAAATTCAACTTATCCATTGCTTGGTGGACTTCGTTCAAGTGCGCAGATGATCAGTTATGAAATCGCAATGGGTCTTTCATTCGTAGCTGTTTTCTTATACGCATCATCAATGTCAACTTCTGAAATTGTTAATGCTCAAGCCAACACTTGGTACATCGTCACCTTGCTTCCATCATTTGTTATTTATGTAATTGCAATGGTTGGCGAGACTAACCGTGCGCCTTTTGACTTACCTGAAGCTGAAGGTGAACTCGTTGGTGGTTTCCACACCGAGTACTCGTCACTTAAGTTCGCACTTTTCTTCTTAGCTGAATATGTAAACATGGTTACAGTTTCAGCTTTAGCCACCACATTGTTCTTAGGTGGCTGGCGTGCGCCTTACCCAATTTCACTTTGGGATCAGGCAAACACCGGCTGGTGGCCAATGCTTTGGTTCTTTGGAAAGTTGTTCGCATTTATCTTTGTGTTCATCTGGTTACGTGGAACGCTTCCACGTTTGCGCTACGACCAGTTCATGCAATTTGGTTGGAAAGTTTTGATTCCAGTTTCAATTGCTTGGGTAATGATCGTTTCAACAGCCCGTTACCTACGCAGTTCAGGATCAATTGACACGCAAACACTGCTCTTCATTGCTGGTGGGATTTTGGTCGCTGGTGTTGGGATTTCAACTATTTTGGAAAGTCGAGCAAAGAAAGTTGCTGCTCTTGAAGAAGAGCGCGCGCAAATTGCTGCCGAACAACCTTTCGATCCGTTTGCCGGTGGCTTCCCAGTGCCGCCAATGCCTGGACAAAAAGCTGTTCCATCTCGTCACAAATCTTTAACTGTTACTTCAGGGGAGGCACGCTAATGCCATTGCCACAATTAGTGCGCGGTTTCGGTGTCACTTTCCGTTCAATGTTTAAGAAAGTGACAACGGAGCAGTATCCAGAAGAAGCAAGCAAGTTTCCACCAAAGCCGCGATTCCATGGTCGTCACCAACTAAATCGTCATGCTGATGGTTTAGAAAAATGTGTTGGCTGTGAACTTTGTGCTTGGGCCTGTCCAGCAGATGCGATTTATGTTGAAGGCGCAGATAACAATGAAGAAGAGCGTTTCTCACCAGGGGAACGTTACGGTCGGGTTTATCAGATCAACTACTTGCGTTGTATTTTCTGTGGCTTATGTATTGAAGCTTGTCCAACTCGTGCCTTAACTATGACAAATGAGTTTGAACTTGCCGATAACAAGCGCACAAAACTTATTTATGAAAAAGAAGATTTACTTGCACCGCTATTGCCAGGAATGGAACTTCCACCACATGCAATGGCTGAAGGCACAACTGAAACTGATTACTACCTAGGCAACATCAAGACTCGCTCAGCAAAGGTTGATTCATAATGAACGGTGAATCAGTCGTTTTCTGGGTGACTGCAATTTCTGCAGTTGTTGGTGCAATTGGAATGGTTGTTTCTCGCAAGGCTGTGCATAGTGCGCTTTGGGTTGCTTTTGCGATGATCAATATTGCAATCCTTTATTTTTCACTTGAAGCAGTTTTCTTGGGCACAACTCAAATTGTTGTTTACACCGGCGCAGTAATGATGCTGTTCTTGTTCGTATTGATGATCGTTGGTGTTGACTCATCAGATTCACTGATTGAAACAATCAAAGGCCAGCGTTTGGTTGCCTCCCTATTTGGCGTAGCTTTTGGTGGACTTTTGATTGCTGGAATCACTGCAACTGGAAATATTGCCGCGCGCGGGCTAACTGGAGTTAATAGCTATTCCGGTGGCAACGTGCAAAGTCTGGCGGAGTTAATTTTTGGTCGTTACCTTTTGGCATTTGAAGTTACTTCAGCTCTACTGATCACTGCAGCACTTGGCGCGATGGTTTTGGCGCACCGTGAACGAGTTCAACCGCGCAAAACTCAAGCTGAACTTCAGCGCGAGCGCACACTTAGTGGTCACCCAACTCCACTTCCTGCTCCTGGTGTTTTAGCAACAAATAACGCAGTTAACGTTCCAGGTTTATTGCCAGATGGTTCAGGTTCTCAGGCTTCGCTGCCAACACCATTTAAATCAAATGACAATGGCGATGTAGTTCGCAAAGAGGTGAACTAATGAACGCTGCTAATTACTTAGTCCTTGCTGGAATTTTGTTCACAATTGGCGCCTTTGGCGTTCTAGTTCGTCGAAACGCAATCATCGTATTCATGAGCGTTGAAATGATGCTTAATGCCGCCAACCTAGCTTTTGTTGCTGCTGCTCGAATTAACGCAACTTTAGATGGGCAAGTAACGGCATTCTTTGTAATGGTTGTTGCCGCTGCTGAAGTAGTTGTTGGCCTAGCAATTATCGTGACAATTTTCCGTACCCGTAAATCAGCTTCAATCGATGAAGCCAGTCTGTTGAAGTATTAGAGGTTATTAGAAAATGATTTCCGCTTTAATCGGGTTGCCACTAGCTGGCGCAGCAATTTTGTTGCTTGGTGGCCGTCGCACAAATGCTTGGGGCCATTTCCTTGCCGTTTTGATGTCGGCGTCTTCATTTTTTATTGGGCTTATTTTATTTTCAAAAATGACTGGCCTTGAGGGTGAAGAACGGGCAATGCACCAGCATCTTTTCGACTGGATTGCTGTTGGCACATTCAATGTTCCATTCGCATTACATCTGGACCAACTTTCAATCGCATTTGTGCTTTTGATTACTGGCGTTGGAACACTTATCCACGTCTATTCGATTGGCTACATGGAACACGATGAAAATCGCCGTAAGTTCTTTGCCTACCTAAACCTTTTCGTCGCAGCAATGTTGTTGCTGGTTCTAGCTAATAACTACTTACTTTTATATGTTGGCTGGGAAGGCGTGGGTCTTGCCTCTTACCTATTAATTAGTTTTTGGCAACACAAACCATCGGCTGCTGCTGCAGGCAAAAAAGCATTTGTAGTTAATCGTGTAGGTGACGTTGGACTATCGATTGCAGTTATGTTGATGTTTGTAACTTTTGGTTCAGTTACTTTTGAAGGCGTTGCAGAAGCCGCCGCAAAAGCCGATCAACAAACAGTTACTTGGATTGGCTTAGCTTTATTACTTGCTGCTTGCGGTAAAAGCGCGCAGTTCCCATTGCAATCTTGGTTACTAGATGCGATGGAAGGTCCAACACCAGTTTCAGCTCTTATTCACGCTGCGACCATGGTTACTGCAGGTGTCTACTTAATCGTTCGCGCA
>JBDLPR010000151.1:0-6635 GCA_039800985.1 Actinomycetota bacterium
CTACCCATGGGCCGATTAAAAATTTGAGTAAGATTACGCAAGTTGGGGGCAGTAGCTCAGGGGGTTAGAGCCCCGGACTCAGAATCCGGTCGTCGTAGGTTCGAGCCCTACCTGCCCCACATAATAAAAAACCCGAACAATTAATTGTTCGGGTTTTTTATTTTTAATTAACTAGTCTTTTGACGAGAAAGCGGCATCAAACGCAGCCTTTGGTGGCTCGATTGCGACCATCTTGCGAATGAATTCAAGTGATTCAGGTCCGCCAATTAATCGATCCATTCCAGCATCTTCCCATTCAATTGAAATTGGTCCGTCATATCCAATTGCGTTAAGCATTCGGAAGCAGGCTTCCCACGGCACATCGCCATGTCCCACGGAAACGAAATCCCATCCGCGACGTTGATCAGCCCATGGCAAGTGTGAACCCAAACGACCATTACGACCATTTAGTTGTTTCTTAGATTCTTTGCAATCTACGTGATAAATGCGATCTTTGAAATCCCATAAGAATCCAACTGGATCCAAATCTTGCCAAATGAAGTGGCTTGGATCGAAATTCAAACCAAAAGCTGGACGGTGCTTAATTGCTTCCAAAGTTTTAACTGTGGTCCAGTAATCATAGGCAATCTCTGATGGATGAACTTCATGTGCGAACTTCACGCCTACTTCATCAAATACATCCAAAATTGGATTCCAGCGATCAGCAAAATCTTTATATCCGGCCTCAATCATTGCTGGTGGTACAGGTGGGAACATTGCAACGGTATGCCAAATTGAAGAACCAGTAAATCCGACTACAACTTTAACTCCCAATTTTGCGGCTGCGCGTGCAGTGTCCTTCATTTCTTGCGCACAACGTTGACGAACACCTTCTGGATCTCCATCGCCCCAAAGGCGTGATGGCAAAATTCCCTTATGGCGTTCATCAATTGGGTGATCGCAAACAGCTTGTCCAACTAAGTGATTTGAAATCGCAAAAACTTTTAAGTTGTACTTTTTCAAAATTGCGTGGCGTCCTTCGACGTAACCTGGCTCGTTGAGCGCCCGATCAACTTCAAAGTGATCACCCCAACATGCAATTTCTAATCCGTCATAACCCCACGAAGAAGCTAATCGGCACATCTCTTCAAACGGCAGGTCAGCCCATTGGCCGGTAAATAATGTGACTGGACGTGTCATTTTCTTCCTCCTTGTTTATTTAACTTCAGTTAGTTGAGATTTGTTGTTTGCGCTAGATTCAACTGCATCGAGCACTCTTTGTACATAGAAACCGTCGGCAAATGATGGCGAAGCGTCCTTGTTTTTATCAATAGCTACTAGGAAGTCATAAATTTCGTGAGTGAAAGTATGTTCGTAACCAATGATGTGCCCTGGTGGCCACCAAGCTGCCACATATGGTTGCGCCCCATCGGTTGCCAAAATCTTTCTAAAACCGGCTTGATCTGATGGCATGGTGTGATCGTGGAACAAAAGTTCATTCATATCTTCGAAATTAAAATACAAACTTCCTTTTGAGCCATTGACTTCAATTGACATGCCATTTTTACGACCAGCAGCGAAACGCGTTGCTTCAAAAGTTCCGATTGCGCCATTCTCAAAATTAGCTGTGAAAACTGCAGTATCGTCAACGGTAACTTTGCCACGGCCGCTCGAAGTTCCGGCAGTTAAACCAGTGTAAGCAGCCGGCAGCGGCCGCTCTTCAATAAAAGTTTTCAGCTGTCCGCTCACGCTGGTGATTTTCGAACCAGTTAAGAAATAAGAAGCATCAATTATGTGAGCACCGATATCGCCAAGTGCACCCGATCCGGCTGTTTTTTTATCTAAGCGCCAAACCAACGGAAATTCCGGATCAATAATCCAATCCTGTAGATAATTAGCGCGAACATGGAAAATACGGCCAAGTTTTCCGCTCTCGATAAATTGTTTTGCAACTGCCAAGGCAGGAACGCGGCGATAATTAAATGCCACCATCGATTTGACTCCGTTAGCCGCAGCTTTAGCAGCCGCATCAGCCATTGCTTTAGCCTCTGCCGCATTATTAGCCAATGGCTTTTCACAAATTACGTGCTTGCCGGCAGCGAGCGCTGCAATTGCGATCTCTTCGTGGGTGTCGCCTGCGGTGCAGATATCGACAATATCAATATCGCTACGCGAAATGACTTTCTTCCAATCGGTTTCGGCTTCAAGCCAACCAAATGTATTCTTCGCGCCCTCAAGCGCATCCTTGCTTCGCCCACAAATAACTGTCATTTCGACTTGTGGCACATCTGAAAAAAATCTATTTACGCTCCGCCAAGCATGGGAGTGAACTTTTCCCATGAATCCGTAACCAATCATGGCCACTTTTAGCGTCTTTGCCATACTTGCTCCAATCTAATTAAAAATATTTAAGCAACACCTAAATATTTATTCTGTAATTCTGGACTAGCTACCAATTCTTTAGATTGAACGGTTGCTTGAATTTCACCATTGGACAGGATCACAACTTCATCACAAAGTGAAGTCGCAAAACGTAAGTTTTGTTCAATCAGAAGAATTTGCTGACCTTGCGCAACTAAACCTTGCAAAGATTCTTCTAGGTGTTGAACAATTGCTGGCGCCAAACCTTCGGATGGTTCATCCATTAAGAGTAGCGTTGGGTTAGTCATCAAAGCGCGACCAATTGCAAGCATCTGTTGTTCACCACCAGACAGCATCGCACCACCATTCTTTTTGCGTTCAGCTAATCGAGGAAAGAGTTCGTAAACTCGCTCTGCGCTCCATTCGGCGCCGCGCTTTTCCAAAATCTTTAAATGCTCGTCAACGGTTAGCGATGGAAATACTCGTCGACCTTGGGGTACATATGCAATACCTGCCCGAGCAATTTTTGTTGGCGAAAGGCCATTCAGAGTGGTGCCACCATAATTAATCTCACCGGATGTGATTGGCAACATGCCCATAATGCATTGCGCCAAGGTGGTCTTTCCCATGCCGTTTCGACCCATTAGCGCTACCGGCTTTTTAGAAACCCGAAGATCTACCCCGTGTAAAACTTGAACGTGACCGTAACCAGTTTCAACTTTTTCAATTACTAAATCACTCATGTTTACTTCCTAAGTAAAGATCACGAACTTCCTTGCTAGCCCTAATTTCATCTGGCGAACCATGCATGAACATTGTTCCGTCATGCATCACGATAACTTCATCGGCGACAGCCAATGCAACGGCCATATCGTGTTCGATTAGGATCAAAGTAATTTCTTTATCCAAAGATTTCAATAATTCAACTAACCGCCCACGTTCGGTTGGACTAATTCCAGCTGCAGGTTCGTCCAGCATTAAAATCTTTGGTCGCATCGCAAGCGCCATTGCTACTTCGAGTTGGCGACTTTCACCATGTGAAATATCAGAAACAAGTGTTTCTGCCTTTGAAAGTAAATCTACGCGTTTAAGAATCTCGTCACTTTCAGTTTTCATCTGTCCAGAATTTGACGGATACGCCAACCAACTTATTTTCTTTGCACCATTAGCTTGGCGGAGTGCGATAAATAAATTTTCGCGAACGGTTAAACCCGGAAATAATTTGGAAGTCTGGAAGGTGCGTGCGACTCCCATCCCAGCTCGGCGAAATGCTTTTTGTTTCGAAACATCTTCCCCAAAAATTTGAATTGAGCCACTACTTAGTGGAAATACTCCGGTAATTAAATTAAAAAGAGTTGATTTTCCAGCACCGTTAGTGCCGATTATTGTTAATCGCTTTCCGTGGCTGACATCAAAACTGATGTCAGCCACGGCGCGAATACCACCAAAATTGCGCGAGACACCCTTTAACGAGAGTGCAGTGCGTAAATTGGTGGCGTTAGACATATTTCTTACTTCACATCCGCGCAAGAGTTAACACGGCCAAATACCTTCTTGCCCTGTGCAACATTGTCTTGCTTTAGAAGTGTCTTAGTAGCAAAGCCACCCTTGCCATCTGAAATCACCTGATAGATGAAGTTAGAGACAATTGCATTGCGGTTCTTGTCCATTGAAATTGGACCTGTTGGAGAGTTCCACTTCAACTTAGAAAGTGCAGCACGGTAAGCCTTTTGCCCATTTGATAGGTCACCCTTAACGGCAACGAGACCAGCAAGCATTGACTTACCTGAGTTGTAACCAAGCACGTTGAAGATATTTGGTGTGGTACCAACTGAAGCTAGATCAGCAACGAACTTGTCCCAAAGCTTTGAGTGATAATCGCTTGTTGGAACTGGTCCGCCAGCGATGGTGCCTAGAGCTGCATCACCAATCTTTGCCTTTGAGGTTAGAACTTCACCGTCAACAAGAATTGCGCCACCAATTAGCGGCTTCTTCAATCCAAATTCAGATGCTTGCTTCAAGAATTGAACAGCGTCAGCGCCGCCAAGACCTGCGTAAACAGCATCAATATCCTTTGGAAGAGCTGCGATTACAGATGAGTAATCCTTTGTGCCAAGTGCTGGCCATTGTGCTGCAACGATGGTTCCGCCCGCTTTGCAGAAACCGGTAGCAAAGCCACCAGCATTTGCATATGGGAATGAGTAATCGTCAGCAACGATAGCTACCTTCTTGTAACCCTGCTTGTAAGCAATTGGCCCAACGCCACCTGACCACTGAGCTGCATCGCCGTGGAAGCGGAAGAAGTTTGGAGCCTTAACTTGCAAAGTGGTTTCTGTTGCAGAAGATGCTGTGTTTACGAATGTAACAGCAGGAGTCTTCTTTGCGTAGTTAGCAATTGCCACACCTTCGTCACCTGAAAGTGGACCAAAGACGATATCTACTTTGTCTTTTTCAACTAACTTCTTCGCTTTTTCAAGAGCTGTTGCTGCAGTTGCATCTGATGCTTCTTCAATAACAACAATCTTCTTGCCATTAACTTGTCCCTTAATTTCCTTAAGAGCTAAATTGAAGCCCTTAGTGATTTCAGGTGCTGGACCAGCAAATGGTCCAATCGTTGCGTTTATGTAACCGATTTTGATCTGACCTGCAGCCTGGCTTGAGGGTGCTGAGATTAAGCCAGCTACAAGTACACCAGCCACAGCGCTGATTAGAGCGACGCGACGCACTCGTTGTGCCTTCATTTTTTCCCCTGTTCGGTAATCACCAAAGAATTTCTTTGGTGCTTTTGTCATAGCTGCCTGACGCAGGTTCTGAACAAATCTGTTTCCATATGAAAACAGAATTCTTTGTGTATTCGATTTTTTCATTTAGTTACCGCCTTACTAGCTGAGCGGCGAGCACGAATTTGCGCCGTGATTCCCATTAATCCTTGTGGCGCCAAGAAGAGAACAACGATAAAAAGAATTCCAGTTGCACCAACATAGTAAGTAGTAATGTCTTGAATGAATGCTTCAAAAACAGCAATAAGTACTGCGCCAACAAACGCGCCACCCAAGTAGCTGGCGCCGCCAACCACCACGATTACTAGCAAATCAATCGAACGTAACAATCCCACGCTATCTGGCGAAATATTTGTGACATACCAAATTCCAAGTACGCCAGATATCGATGCGATAAAGGCTGAATAAACAAATGCAATCATTTTTAACGGCAATGTCCGATATCCCATTGAAACCATTCGATCTTCATTGTCGCGAATACCATTTAGTGCAATTCCAAATGAGGTTTTTTCTAGGAATTTGGTGGCGGCAAAAATCAGAACGGCTATAACCAAAATTAAGTAATAAAGAGCTCGAGGTGAATTGAAATCAATGCCAAATGCTTCTGGACTTGGAATGCTGTTAATTCCAGTGTGGCCCCGGGTTATTTCTTGCGCTTGATTTGCGAATGAATATAGACCAAGGGTTACCGCCAAAGTTAGCATCAAGAAGTAGACACCTTTGGTTTTAAGCGCAATGTAACCAATTACGATTCCGGATAAAGTTCCGATCAAAATAGCAATCGGGACGGAATAGATGTAATCAACTGAATGTCGCACCGAACTAATTGCAACGATGTATCCAGTTACGCCGGAGAAAAATAATTGTCCAAGCGACATTAAACCGAGATTTCGATTTAAGTAAGACATGCTCAAAGCTGTTAAACCAAGCCAGAGCGCACGAGTTCCACCGCTTGAAACCCAGAAATTTGGATCTGGCGTGATGAATGGAAAGACAATTGCGAATAGCAATACGCCTGTAATCAATGCGCGATATCTGGTCATAGCTTCTTACCCAGAATTCCTTGAGGGCGAAACGCGAGAATGATAATTAACATTGAGAAGGTAATAATCCCGGCGAAAGTTGGATAGTAACCAGTTGCAAATTGGCCAATTACGCCAACTAAAAGTGAGCCAATTGCCACACCTGGAATCGATCCCAAGCCACCTATGATTACAACCTGCAGTGAAAATAATAAATAATCACCATCAGTTCCCATACCAAAAGAGTTTGTTGTGGCACCGATTCCCCCAGCGAATCCAACAAGCGCTGCGCCTAAAAAGAAAATAAACGTGAATACACCTTGGACGTTAATACCAAGTGCCGAAACCATCTTTGTGTCATCTACGCCGGCACGAATGATTGCGCCATACTTAGTTTTCGTAATGAAATACCAAAGCCCAACTGCAACTAAAAATGCTAAGAAAAGAACAAATAGTCTAAATTTTGGATAATTGAGACCTACCGTAGGAATTG
>JBDLPR010000152.1:0-3891 GCA_039800985.1 Actinomycetota bacterium
ATGGCTTTAGCGATAGTTGGTGAAAGTGGAAATGGATTTTCGTTCACATTTAGGCGTGCAGCAACATCAAGTTGCGGTGCGCCATATGGCTTTAATCCAATTAAGTCTTTGCGAATTGGCAGATCAGTCATTTACTGCTGCCTAATCGCAATCGCATCACCGTGACTTGGTAAATCTTCTGAATTAGCAAGCGTGATCACATGTGGTGCGATATCGCTAAGTGCTTCTTTTGAATATTCAACGTAATGCAATCCGCGCAAGAAAGCCTGAACTGACAATCCTGATGAGTGACAAGCACAGCCTCCAGTTGGCAGTACGTGATTAGAACCTGCTGCGTAATCCCCCAGCGAAACCGGTGAATGGTCACCAATAAATACAGCTCCTGCGTTTTTTACCTGCATAGCAAGTTCGCGGGAATTAACTGTGTGGATTTCTAAATGTTCAGCAGCATAAGCATCAACAACTGCTAAGCCCTGTTTCATGTTTTCAACAATTACGACTGCACTTTGCGTTCCAGTTAACGCAGTCTTGATTCGGTCAGAGTGTTTTGCCTTAGCAACTTGTTCAACAAGCGCTGATTGAACTTTTTCCACTAAATCTGTGCTGTCAGTTACCAGAACCGATGCGGCAACCACATCATGTTCTGCCTGACTAATTAAGTCCGCAGCAACATAATCAGGATTGGCGCTGCTATCTGCCAAGATCGCAATCTCAGTTGGCCCGGCTTCTGAATCAATTCCAATTAATCCACGAAGTAAACGCTTGGCAGCAGTCACATACATGTTGCCTGGCCCTGTAATTAGATAAACCGGATCGATCGCATCAGCACCTGTTGTTCCATAAGCCATAAGTGCAATCGCCTGCGCCCCACCGACTGCATAAACTTCTTCAATTCCAAGAAGGGCGCATGCTGCCAAAATTGTTGGGTGTGGCCAACCATTGTTATCAAGTTGCGGTGGTGAGGCAACCACAATTGAGGGAACACCAGCAACTTGAGCTGGTACCACATTCATAATCACGCTACTTGGATAAACCGCGCGACCTCCAGGAACATACAAACCAACGCGCTCAACTGGTAACCAGCGTTCCATCACGGTTCCACCAGGAACAACAGTTACTTCAGTGTCCGTTCGACGCTGGTGTTCGTGAACTTTGCGAACGCGCTCGATCGCAATTTCTAAACTTGCGCGAATATCTTGAGGTAATTTCGTTAGCGATTGGTCAATAACCTCTTGTGGCACGCGAATATTTGGTGCTTTTGTGCCATCAAATTTTTCAGACCATTCTTGGGCTGCCACTACCCCACGATCCCTAACGGATTCAACAATTGGGCGAACATATTCAAGAACTTCGTTTAAATCAAACTCAGCGCGTGGAACTAGACCGCGTAATTCGCGAGCGGAGTGAGTTTTTCCGCGCAAATCAATTGTCCCAAGCACATTTCAATTCTAACTGGAATAACCGCCTATCATTTCTCTTGTGAGTACGCCGGCAACCAAACTGCTAACTGAACTTGGAATCAATTTCAAAGTTCACGAGTATCACCACGACCCAAGTGTTACCTCTTACGGTCTTGAGGCGGCAGACAAACTTGGTTTTCCGTATGAACAAGTTTTTAAGACTCTGGTTGCTGAAGTGGATAGCGGCTTTGCAGTTGGCATTGTGCCTGTAGATCAGCAAGTGAATCTAAAGAGCTTGGCAAAAGCAGTTGGCAGTAAAAAAGCCATGATGGCTAAGCCTGATGTTGCTAGTCGACTAACCGGATATGTGGTTGGCGGAATTAGCCCAGTTGGTCAAAAGAAACTTTTGCCAACTGTGATTGATGAGATGGCTCAATTGCAAGAAACTATTCTGGTTAGCGGTGGCAAGCGCGGATTTGATATTGAAATTTCACCAAATGATTTAGTGAATGTCACCAAAGCACTCTTTGCGCCTATTGCAGATTAGCTGGCGCTTCCAAACATCCTGGGCCAAGTAATGCCTTTAAGTCAGCAAATAGTGACGGCGAAGGTGTAACCCGAAGTTTGTCATCGGTTTTAAGTGAAATCAGCGACTGATCTTGAATCAAAGTTAAGTGAACTTCAGTTGTTCCGTTGTGTGTGCTTAAAATCTGGCGCAGTGAATCCATCACTGCTGGATTAATTCTGGTTTCAGGAATATAAAGTTTCACAGGTCCTGATTGAGCTGAACCAATATCTGGAACTGAAATTTCAAGTGCGGCAACGCGTGGACCTTCATCATCGCGTTTGTCGATACGCACCTTGGCAAGCACAATTGCATCTTCGGTGAGCATGTGGCCAACACTTGTGAACATTTTTGGCCAAACCAAAATCTCAGCAACACCTTCAAGATCTTCAAGGGCAACAATCGCCCAGCGTTCACCACTTCGCTTCGTGGTTTTCATTTGAACTTCAGTGATCAAGCCACCCAAAGTCACAATTGATCCGTCGTTTGCTTCTTTAACACCGGAAATTGACATGGTGGTGTTAACTGCCAAAATATGTTCCAAGCCGAATAGCGGATGATCACTTACATAAAGACCAAGCATTTCGCGTTCTTGGGCAAGTAAGAATTTCTTATCCCACTCTTCTAGCCCAATATTTATTTCAACGCCACCAACAACAGGGCTTGAATCACTGCCACCACTACCAAATAAATCGAATTGGCCAATTGCTTCTTGTTTCTTAGTGTCAAGAATTGCTTCGATTGCTTCTAAGTGAATTGCGGTTAGGCCCTTTCGGGTATGGCCAAGAGAATCAAAGGCACCGGCTTTAATAAGTGATTCAACTACGCGTTTATTGCAAACCTGAACATCGACCTTGGCTAAGAAATCAGTGAACGAGGTGTACTTACCTTTTTCTTGGCGGGTTGCTTTAAGGGATTCAACTACGTTAACGCCAACATTTCTAATCGCCGATAGACCAAAACGAATGTCAGTTCCAATTGCCGTGAAATCAACATCAGATTCATTCACATCAGGTGGCAAAACTTTAATACCCATGCGACGACATTCGTTTAAGTAAACCGCGGACTTATCTTTATCGTCCTTAACACTTGTGAGAAGCGCTGCCATGTATTCGGCTGGGTAATTAGCTTTTAGGTAAGCCGTCCAATAAGAAACCAATCCATAACCAGCGCTGTGTGCCTTATTAAATGCGTAGTCAGAGAAAGGAACTAATTTGTCCCACAAAGTGCTAATTGCATCATCGGAAAAACCTTTTTCCTTCATGCCTGCAGCGAAAGGTTTGTATTCCTTTTCTAGAATCTCTGCTTTTTTCTTACCCATCGCACGGCGCAATAGATCTGCTTGACCTAGTGTGTAGCCAGCTAACTGCCGAGCAATATCCATAACCTGTTCTTGATAAACAATCAGTCCATAAGTGTCACCAAGAATTGGTTCAAGTGCTTGGGCAAGTTCAATGTGAATTGGCACCTGAACTTTGCGTTTATTTTTGTAATCGGCGTAGTCGTTATGCGCATTAGCACCCATTGGACCTGGGCGATAAAGCGCGATTACTGCGGAAATATCTTCGAAGCTATCGGGAACCATAGAGCGAAGAAGTGAGCGAAGCGGTCCACTATCTAACTGGAACACACCTAATGTGTCACCACGACCTAATAGTTCGTAAGTTTTCTTGTCATCTAAACCGACATCTTCAAGTACAACAGTTTCGCCGCGATTAGCCTTGATGTTATCTAGAGCGTCATCCAAAACAGTTAGATTGCGAAGACCCAAGAAGTCCATCTTTAAAAGACCAAGAGATTCGCATGCACCCATATCAAACTGAGTGATCACTGCGCCATCTTGTTCACGGCGCCAAACTGGAATCACATCCATAAGTGGTTCGCGACAAAGAATTACACCTGCTGCGTGCACACCAGGTTGACGCT
>JBDLPR010000153.1:0-3291 GCA_039800985.1 Actinomycetota bacterium
TTAAAGCAGGGGACAAGATCGTAAGTGTTGCTGGAAACCCGATAAATACTTGGGAAGACTTAGCTGTTGCACTGCAAGGTCAAGCTGGGCAGATGGTTCCGGTTGTGATTGAACGAAACGGATCACAGATTACTTTTAATCCCACAATCGGTTCAATCACCGAAAGTGGCGAAACCAGATCCTTTTTAGGTGTAATGCCAAAACTTGAAATGGAAAAAATGCCAGTTGCTCAAGTTCCAGCCGAGATGTGGAATGTGACCGTGGCATCGGTTGAAGGATTACTCAGTTTCCCAAAACAGGTTTTTAATCTGGGTCAAACTTTAATTAACGAAGAACCGCGTGACATGAATGGTCCGGTAAGTGTTATTGGTGTTGGTCGAATTAGTGGACAGCTTTCGGCCGCTGATGCAATTAGCAACCTTGACAAAATTTCAATACTTTTAATGCTGCTTGCTTCACTTAACTTGTTCTTATTCTTATTTAATTTGGTACCGATTCTGCCGCTAGATGGTGGTCATATTGCAGGCGCGCTTTATGAAGGACTTCGAAACAGCTTTGCCAAATTAACCGGTAAGCCAAATCCTGGCCCAGTTGACACTGCAAGAATGCTTCCCGTTGCCTATATCGCGACCTTATTTATATTGGCAATGTCACTGGTAGTAATGCTGGCAGACATCATTAAGCCACTAATCATTTTTTAGCCTGGTCGCATCTAGAGCTAATTCGTACCCGATAATAGAGATATGTCTATTAACTTGGGCTTGCCGGCGTTGCCGCCGCCAGTTCTTGCGCCGCGTCGCAAGAGTCGCAAAATAGTTTTAAAGCACCACAGTCATCCAGTTGAAATTGGCGGAGATGCACCAATCAGTGTTCAGTCAATGGCCACAACATTGACTGCTGATGTGAACTCAACTTTGCAACAAATTGCTGAATTAACTGCATCAGGTTGCCAGATCGTTCGCGTGGCTGTGCCAAGCCAAGATGATGCCGATGCGCTTTCTCAAATTGCAAAAAAGAGTGGCATCCCAGTTATTGCTGATATCCACTTTCAACCCAAATATGTTTTCGCAGCAATTGATGCTGGGGTAGCAGCTGTTCGCGTTAACCCAGGCAACATCAAACAGTTTGATGACAAAGTAAAAGAAATTGCAAAAGCCGCCGGTGATGCAGGAATCCCAATTCGTATTGGTGTTAATGCAGGTTCACTTGATAAGCGACTTCTTGAAAAGTACGGCAAAGCAACACCAGAAGCTTTAGTTGAGTCAGCTCTTTGGGAATGTTCGTTATTCGAAGAACATGGATTCCGCGACATAAAGATTTCGGTAAAGCACAACGATCCAGTTGTTATGGTTTCGGCGTATCGATTACTGGCTGAAAAGTGTGACTACCCACTGCACTTAGGTGTTACAGAAGCTGGTCCAGCGTTCCAAGGCACTATTAAGTCTGCAGTTGCATTTGGCGCACTTCTTAGCGATGGCATCGGTGACACAATCCGAGTTTCTCTTTCTGCTCCGCCAGTTGAAGAAGTAAAAGTTGGAAACCAAATTCTTGAATCACTTAATCTTCGTCAACGAGGACTAGAGATTGTTTCCTGTCCTTCATGTGGCCGTGCTCAAGTTGATGTTTACACGCTTGCTGAACAGGTAACTGCTGGTTTAGAAGGTCTTGAAGTTCCACTACGCGTTGCTGTTATGGGTTGTGTTGTTAATGGACCAGGTGAAGCTCGCGAAGCTGACTTAGGTGTGGCAAGTGGTAATGGCAAGGGACAGATCTTTGTTAAAGGCGAAGTAATTAAAACTGTTCCAGAAGCGCAAATTGTTGAAACATTAATCGAAGAAGCAATGAAGATCGCTTCTGAAATGGAAGAATCCGGTTCACCCGTAGTCTCTGTTTCTTAACATGGCACACGAAATTCGTCAGATTGACGAGCAAAGCGTTGCCCAGTTAATTGCAATTGCTGATCGTGATCCCATCAAACAATGTTTTGTTGGTGCTCGTCTTGAATTAACCCGCATGGGAATGATTCGCCCGGCTTACCCAGATCTACTTGGTTACTTTGATGATGGCCATTTGAAATCAGCCATTTACCTTGGTGCCAATCTGATTCCTATCAATACAACTCAGATTTCACGAAATGAATTCGCAAGTGTTTTAAAAAGAGAAGGACGTAGATGTTCTTCGATAACCGGACCTGCAGCTGAAGTATTACCGCTGTGGCAACTTATTGAACCAAAGTGGGGTCCAGCTCGGGAAATTAGAGGTAACCAACCTCTTATGGCAACCACAACTCGATCAGAAATAAAACCAGATGAATTAGTTCGTTATGCCACAACAGCTGACCTTGATGTGCTTTATCCAGCATGTATTCACATGTTCACCGAAGAAGTTGGCGTCTCACCCGTTGGTCCAGGAACTGGACTTACTTATCGAAATCGAATTGCTGATTTAATTTCAGATAAACGATCTTTTGTGCGAATTGAAAACGATGAGGTAGTTTTCAAAGCCGAAGTGGGCACAATCGGAAACAATGTGGCCCAGATTCAAGGTGTTTGGGTAAATCCAAAATTACGAGGAAAAGGCTTAGCGGAACCAGCGATGGCAGCGGTAGTTCGATTTATTTTGGATGACATTGCTGGAACTGCATCTTTATATGTGAACGACTTCAATAAGCCTGCGATTGCAACCTACAACCGAGTTGGCTTCACTCAGGTTGATACTTTTGCCACGATCCATTTCTAAATTCTTAGAATCTGCGTACAGGTCAATAAGATTAAGGGATTAAGCCAGCTCTAGGAGTCATCCCGTGTTACGCATGTCGACCCTGTTCCTACGAACACTTCGTGAGGATCCAGCGGACGCAGAAGTACCCAGCCACAAACTCTTAGTCCGCGGTGGCTATGTTCGCCGCTTAGCTCCAGGTATTTATAGCTGGTTGCCACTGGGTTACTTGGTTTACCGAAACATCGAACGCGTAGTTCGCGAAGAAATGGATGCCGCTGGGTTCCAAGAAGTTTTATTCCCAGGTTTATTGCCACGTGAACCATATGAAGCAACAAATCGTTGGACAGAGTATGGCGACAACTTATTTAGGCTTAAAGATCGCAAGGGTGGCGACTATTTATTAGCCCCAACCCATGAGGAAATGTTCACCTTGATGGTTAAGGGCGAATATTCTTCATACAAAGATTTCCCACTTTCGATTTACCAAATTCAAATTAAGTACCGCGATGAAGCCCGTCCACGTGCAGGTATTTTGCGCGGCCGCGAATTTGTGATGAAAGATTCATACTC
>JBDLPR010000154.1:0-3558 GCA_039800985.1 Actinomycetota bacterium
CGAAAATGATCAAAAGTTTGTATCAGAACTGATTGAGTTTGGCATTATTAAGGCAGACAGTAGTGGATACTTTTCAGGAACCGCATTAAACATTGCTCAGAAATGTCAGTCACTTTCACAATTTGGACTTGGCCCGCGGCACTTAAAAACAATTGTCACAAGCGCTACTCGAGAAGTTGATCTTTTCGAACCGATTCTCAAAAACGCCAGAAGTGGCAAAAACGCAGTGTCCAAAGCAGAAGCTGAAGACTTAGCTCTTCAAATTGCAGGAACTGTCGTTTCGCTACACGCGTATATAGTTCGAGATTTATTGGACTTAGAGAACTAATTTAAGTTTTAAACTTTTACTCATGATCGAAGTAGAAGTGGTCGGAATCAGACTAGAGCTTCCTGCAAATCAGCCGGTGCTAGTTTTGCGTGACCTGGATGGTTCACGCTATTTGCCACTATGGATCGGAAATTCAGAAGCAACTGCAATATCGCTTGCACTTGAGGGCGTAAACCCACCTAGACCGTTAACGCATGATCTCTTAGTTGATGTGATTGAACATTTGGATGATCAAGTCTTGTCCACGTCTATTACTGAACTAATTGATGGTACATATTTTGCGCAAATTGAATTTGCAAATCACGATGCTGTAAGTGCAAGACCGTCTGATGCCGTAGCTGTGGCAATTCGATGCGGTGTACCAATTTTTGTTTCCCAAGATGTTTTAGATCAAGCCGGCATGGATGTTGTTGGTGAAGATGAAATCGATGAATCCGAAGAAGTCGAGAAATTTCGTGCCTTCTTGGATGAAATTAACCCAGAAGATTTCTCATAATCCAAGTTCAGCCAAGCTTGGTGGCTGGCAACCTGCTCGACTACATGTAATTGCTGCAGCCTTTACAGCACGATGCACTACAGATTCGACAGATCCTGCATTGAATCTCAAATCAGAATCAAAGCTAAGTAAGCCTGAGATTAACCAAGCCATCAGAGTGTCACCGGCGCCAACTGTGTCAACAACATTAGTTTTAACGCCAGGAACATTTGCAATACAAAGTCCATTTCTAAACGCAGCAGCTCCATGAGCTCCTTTTGTTAGAACTACGATCTCGGGACCTTGGGTGCTCCATAACGATGCTTGTTTCGAAGGATCAACTCCTGGGTTAATCCATTCCAGATCTTCGTCTGAAACTTTCACAATGTTAGAAATAGATACTATTTTCAAAATTCTTTGTCTAACTTGATCTGCATCGCTTGGCGTAACAGCACTCGGTCTGGCATTTGGGTCATATGCAATTAATGTCCCAGAACCCTTTGCGGTAGTAATCCAAGGAATTAGCGCATCATGTGCAGGTTGCAACACTGCTGCAAGAGATCCAAAAACTAATGCATCTGAATCAGAGATAGGGAATTGTTCAAGTTCACTAGGTTTCCAGGCCCAGTCAGCAGTCCCATTCATATGAAATTCATAAGTTGGTGAGCCAGATGGATTCAAAAAAACGTCTACGATCGTTGCAGGTTCTTTGGCTCGAATTGATTGGGAGACATTTAAACCATTTGAGGTAGCAGTTGCGTGCAGAAAATCACCAGCGGTATCGGTGCTGTATCGGGCTCTAAAGAATACTTCTTCACCGATTTTGCTAAGTGCTAATGCACAGTTGGCAGCACTACCGCCAGCAATGTCTTTGCTTTGTCCATTGCTGTGAATTCGGTCTATGACCACTTCACCAAGAACGGTAATTTTTGCCATGTTCAAACCATGCCATATGGCTTTACAATTGCGGAAGTAGTTAGGAAAGAAAGTAATGGCCGTTACGATTCGCGACGTTGCAGCACATGCTCAAGTGAGTGTGGCAACAGTAAGCCGTGCACTTCGTGGTCATAGTTCAGTGTCTTTAGCAACCAAGGAAAAAGTTGAAGCTGCCGCAGCTGAGCTTGATTACACCCTTCCTTATCGCCCAGAACTAACAGTTCATTCAAAATCAATACGAATTGGCGTAGTTATGCCCTACATCGGGCGCTGGTACTTCAGCCAAGTTTTAAGTGGCATTGAAGGTGTTATCGGAGATCGCGATGGCGATGTCGTAGTTATTAGACCTTTTGACCGAATGGGCCGCCGTAAAGATCTGGCAGACTGCGTCGATCCAGGATTAATCGATGCCTTAATTTTGGTACACATACCAATTTTTGACCATGAAATCACTTGGCTTAAGGAGCGCAACATATCAATTGCGCTAATCGGAATAAGCCAAGAAGGTATCAGCAATGTGCGCATTGATGATTATGAAGCCATGAAAACAATCACGGAATACTTAATCGCGGGTGGACACAAGCGAGTTGGCATGGTGGGTAATGCTGCCTTTGATCCAGCACCTAATCAGGTTCACGTAGATCGCACAAATGGTTTCCGCGGAGCAATGATTGCAGCGGGCTTAGAGATCGACGAGAGCCTAATAGTTCAGTCAGATTTCTCTATTAAAGGTGCGCAGCGAGCAGTGGATAGGTTATTCGAACTAGACAACCCACCAACTGCGATTGCTGCTGAATCAGACGAACTTGCATTTGGGGTTATTACCGCAGCCCGGCAACATGGTTTGCGCATCCCAGAAGATCTTTCAGTTGTTGGGATTGATGATCACGATGTTTCAGACTCGTTTGGTCTAACCACAATTGCTCAGCCAGTGCGCTCACTTGGCGAAGTTGCCGCCTGGCAAGTAATTTCACATTCACAAAATCCAGCTTCAGTAACCATGCCTACTTCGCTTGTGGTCAGAAGTTCATCTGCACCTGCACATAAGTAAAACAATGAAGTGGTGGCAATGCGCTGCGGTATATCAGGTCTATCCGCGAAGCTTTAATGATTCCAACCACGATGGCATCGGTGACTTAGCTGGCATTGAACAAAAATTAGATTACTTATCAGACCTTGGTATTGATGCAATCTGGATAAGTCCGTTTTACCCATCACCATTAATAGATGGTGGTTACGACATCTCAGATCCACGTAATGTCGCAGACGATTTAGGTGGCCTTCAGGCAATCGATGAATTAATTGCAAGCGCTAAGGCTAAAAACATAAAGATTATTATCGATTTAGTTCCTAACCATTTTTCAAGTAGTCATCGATGGTTTATTGAAGCTGTTGAATCAAAGCCAGACAGCGCGGCACGTAAGAGGTTTCATTTTCAAAATGGAAGAGGCGACAATGGGGAACTGCCGCCCAACAATTGGATTTCACTTTTCGGTGGACCTGCTTGGACTCAAATTGAAAGTTCCAATCAAAAACCTGGACAGTGGTACCTACATCTCTTTGATAAATCTCAACCTGACCTAAATTGGACTAACAAAGAAGTCATCTCAGATTTTGATCAAACCCTTAGGTTTTGGTTAGACCGTGGTGTATCTGGCTTCAGAGTTGATGTCGCATTGGGCTTGTCTAAGGACATGAGTTACCCAGATGACTTAGATCCACAAAAGCGAGTCGATGCAATCCGGCTTGATTTGTACGATCCAACAGATCAAGAGGCCAGTGAGGCAATTCGTAAATACTTAATTGACTCGCCATTTTT
>JBDLPR010000155.1:0-3977 GCA_039800985.1 Actinomycetota bacterium
AACACAACCATTACTAATTGGTGGGTCCATTCTGCGGGATGCAGAAAAAATTAATGATCTATTAACCGAACAGTGGAAATAAATGAGCAAGGTTTATGACATGTCAGTGCAGTCTGTGTACGTGCACTATGTAAACAAGGTTGAACGAAAAGGTCGCACCAAGACTGAGTTAAATCAAGTGATGTGTTGGCTAACTGGTTTCTCAGCAGCAGAACTTCAAAAACACCTTAAAGCTGGGACAACCTTCAAGGATTTCTTTAAGCAAGCCAAGTTACATAAAAACGCCAAAATGATAACCGGAACAATTTGCGGTGTAAAGATTCAAGAAATCCAAGAGCCGTTGATGAAGAAGATTCGGTACATGGACAAGCTTGTTGATGAACTTGCTAAAGGAAGACCACTAGAAAAAATACTTAGACAGTAAAAGATAAAGGCCCCGTTAAGGGGCCTTTATCTTTTAGTAGCGGGGACAGGATTTGAACCTGCGACCTCTGGGTTATGAGCCCAGCGAGCTACCGAGCTGCTCCACCCCGCGTCGGTTCAATAAGGATACGGCAGATTATTACCCGCGCAAAATCGCACAATGTTTCAAGTATTTATTAGTAATGCGCTAGGGCAAGTAATTCATTAATCGATTTACCAAAACGATTTAAATCTATGTAGGTGCTGGCAACACCATATGTTGCACCATTGCCAGTATGTGAATACTGCCAAATGGTCCAGTTCAAGTTACAAGCGCCAGTTGTCCAAACAGTTGCATAACAAGTTTGTTTTGAACCAACAGTTCCTGGTGTCGGCGTATCACTAGTATTCGCAACCCACAGTGGATAATTAGCAATTGCTGGATCGTTTATGTATTGCTTTAAGAAACTTAAGTTTGAATAAACAATAGGCGTGAATCCTGTTTGGGATTTAACCGTATCCAGAAAAGCCCGAACGAATGCTGATACAACGGATGCTGGTGTACCGGCACCTCCAGCCAAACTGAAACCTTCAATATCTAATGCAACGGGAAGAACACCTGGCTTGTATCCACCGAGTGCATTCATGTTAGAGATGGCACGATTAGCTTGCGCAGTACCTTGTGCTGCGGCACTTGCTGGATCGCTACCTGATGCGATTAAGCCAACATGATAGATACCAGTGAGGATTCCTGCTTCACGAGCTTTTGGAAAATCTATTTTCGACCAATAGATTGCCTGGTTATTTGCAGCTTCGCCGCCGCTTGACCCCTTCATGAAAAGGAATCTGACACCAGCGTCATACATTTTGATGAAATCTATTTGTCTGCCACCGCTGTGCTGGGCGTAAGAAATGTCGGCACCAATAATGTTGCCATTTGTTGGTAGCCCTGCGAATACCAGCTTGCGCAGCACGGCTTCTTTCTCATTTGCTAGGGCCTGAAGTCGATCAGCTTCTGCTTTTGCTTTTTTAGTTTTAACGGCAATGTCAGCAACAATTTTCTGGGCTTCATCATTTTTAGCTTTGATTTCGACCTGAATCTTTTGTGCTTCTTCAACTTTGACTTGAAGTTGAGCCTTCTTGTCCATCAAAACAGCAAGGACATCATTGCTGCTATCAAGGACGTGATTAAGTAATTCAATTTTGCTAGTTATATTTTCATCAGTATCCGAACTGATGATTACATCGACCATTAACCACTCTTTGCTGACACCCATTTTGTAAGCAGTGCGAACTATTTCATCTAGCAAAGCCTGGTTGGTTGCAATTTCTGCGTTTAGCGCATCCATCTCAGCCTGAACGACGGCCAAGGCATCCTCAGCTGTCTTTAACTCCTTAGCAACCTTTGCAGCAGCCGATTTTGCAGTCGCCAATTCTTTTTCGGCAGCGGCCAAAGTGGTTTTGGCATCCTCAAGGGATTTCATAGTGGCTGCAAGTTCTGCCCTTGCCGCTGTTACTGGATCATCAGCCTTGGCAGGTGAAGTGACTGAAAAGAAAACTAAACCAAATGAAATTAATGAAACTAGAGCTTTTTTGGGCACAAAACGACTAATGGGAAGTGGACTTTTGTGCATATTTTGATTGTAACCCAAGAAACCCAAAGTCCTTGGAATACAAGGTTATTAGACTCTAAGCATGAGCAATCAAATTGAAACACAGCTTGAAGTACAGCTTGAAAATCGTGATCGGACCTCAGTTTTATTACGAGCTATTTTGACAATCCCAGCATGGATTTTTCTATCATCATTTGCTAATTGGGCTTCCGAGAATTCAGATGCAGCAACTTGGACAGCAGGATTTATTGTTTTGCCACCTGCATTAGCGTTGATCTTTCGTGGCATTTACCCGTCGTACGCATTGGCATTTAATCACGCGCTGCTAGATCTAAGTTTGCGCGTAACTGCATATTTCGCCTTGTTGACAGATAAGTACCCAACGATTGAAGCCAGTTCGGTTGTTAAAACAACCCTTCCAGAAATAGATGGTGGTCGAAAACTAAATCGACTCTTGCCATTAGTGAAGTGGTTTTTGGCGATCCCTCTTTATTTAGTTGGACTTTTATATGGACTTTACGCCGCACTTTTTGTGATTTTGTCCTGGTTTAACATCTTGACCACTGGCCAAATGTCGGCCAATTCTGCTGATGTAATCTGCAAAGTGATTGCTTACTGGAACAGAATTACTGGGTATGCATTCCTTCTGGTTACTGACGAATATCCGGGTTTCAGTCTTTAACTTAAAGTATGTAAATGGCTGAATTAGTTTTCTTCACTGGAACGATGGACTGCGGTAAGTCCACTCTTGCTGCGCAAGTTAATTACACCCATGCCAGTCGAGGCCGTCACGGACTGGTTTTCACTTGTAATGACCGTGCTGGTGATGGCGTGATTTCAAGTCGACTTGGTCTTGAAGTTCCCGCGATTGAAGTTAGACCAGAAACTAATTTTTTTGAAATCGCACTAGGGCACCAGTCTGAAGGCAAACCACTTGAGTACTTAATTTGTGATGAAGCCCAGTTCTACTCTCGCAAGCAAGTAGATCAACTGGCGCACATTGTCGATGACTTAGATATTGACGTTTTCACTTTTGGATTGTCCGCTGACTTTAGAACTGAACTTTTCCCAGGGTCAGCCAGGCTATTTGAATTAGCCGATCGCATTCAAGTTCTTCAAGTGGAAGCTCTCTGTTGGTGTGGTCGCAAAGCCACTCACAATGCCAGAACTGTAAATGGTGTGATGGTTACAGAAGGTGAACAAGTTGTTGTTGGAGATACATCAAGTGCTGATGTGGTTGCCTACGAAGTATTGTGTCGTCGTCACCACATGGCTTCAATGCCATTAGGTAGTGCTGAGGAAGACTAGTCGCGGTCTCGGCTAAGTAAGCCGATAAGTCCAATTAGTGCAGCACCTGCGATTGCTAAGCGTTCAGGTTTAATTTGCCCATTTTCGTCCACAAAAAAATCAGTAACTTTTTGCATGCCTCTTGAGGCAACTTGCGCTGGTTTTAAGTAACTTTCAAGATCTGCAACATCTTGAGCTAATTTCTGGCGAGTTGCATCTAAATCGGCAGCAATTTTCTTGGCTGGCTCACTTGGAAAGCTAATACCTGACATGTGGTAAAGCCTATGAGTTGAATGTTCCGATTCAAAGTCCGCTTGCTTGTAAGACAATAATTAGGTTAGCCTTATTGCAAATAGTTTGCAATAAGGATTTAAGTGACGCTGCCAGTTCACGACCACCAAGTAAAAACGCCTCTAAAAGCTCGCCTGACTAAGCCAGAATGGCGACGTCTTTTTGCGATGTTTGGCTTCATTGCGTTTTTGCACATCGCTGGTTTTGCATTGATGTGGCAGGCCACAAAAGGTAACTATGAATTATCTGATGGCACGATGTTTGGCTGGGGCACAGCAATGCTTGCCTACGTGCTTGGCATGCGTCACGCATTTGATGCCGATCACATCGCAGCGATTGATAACACCACGAGAAAATTAATGAGTGAAGGCCAACGTCCACTAG
>JBDLPR010000156.1:0-3975 GCA_039800985.1 Actinomycetota bacterium
CAATTCAGATGTTGGAACATTTATTCCGGTTTCAAATGCATTTGCCCAGATATCTAAGTTTCGATTAACACCACGCAATTTCATGAATGGAAGTACAAGCGCTGCTTCCCAGTTACTGCATGAAGCAATTTCGATTAATTGTGAATCATTAAGGATTCGACCTGCAGCAATGTCGGTTGTCTTTGCAATTTCATTTCGGGCAAACCAAAGATCTCTGGCGATAGCAAGCTGTTGTTGATCTTTTAATTTGTGAATACCAGAAAGCTTGCGCCATGGATCTTGCCTGATGATTGGTTCAGTTGTTAGGCGAACATGTTCAAACTCTTGCAAGGCCCATTGATATTTATTAACTTCCTGAAGTTGCTTTGAAAGGATTTCCCAAAGTTCAAACAAGAATTCAACGTCTAATGCTGCATACGCAAGCCATTCGTCTGGAAGTGGGCGAGTGGACCAGTCTGCAGCGCTATGTTCCTTGGCTAGTGAAATGTTAAGTAGTTGTTCAGTTAAAGTTCCAAGACCAACTTTTGGCAATCCAAGAATTCGGCCAGCAAGTTCGGTGTCAAAAAGTGCATTGTTAGGTTTTAATCCAACTTCGGCCAAACAAACTAAATCTTGACTTGCCGCATGCAAAATCCAGTCGGTATCAGCTGTGGCTTCTTGAATGATGTTTAGATTTTCAAATTCAGTTGGGTCAATGAGGAATGTTCCACTGCCTGCGCGACGCAGTTGAACTAGATAAGCACGTTGGCTGTATCTGAAGCCGCTCGCTCGCTCAGCATCTAATGCAACTGGACCATGTCCGCTTGATAACTTCTCAGCGGCTCGATTGATACCTCTTTGGCTATCGATTAAATCGGGTAATCCTTCTCGGGGAAGGTCAACCCGAACAACTTCAATTTCGGTCATGTATTAACGGTTTCGTGAAATTGCCGATACTCCAGCTGGCAATGGGGTTAAGCCTGCACATTGTTCAACAAAATCTAGCCATACTTTTAATTGCTCACCAACATTCGAAGTATTTGGAGTCCAAGAGGCTCGGATCTCAACGTCAGCTTCACGTTCACGATTTTCAATTCCTGCAAATGATTTAGAAACTGTGCGAGTAACAGTTCCGCTGATGTTATGGAAACCATCAAGAGACGATGAAAGCGAATCCATTAACCATGACCATGCCACATCGTCAAAGAGCTCATCGGTCACAACGTCTGTTTCTATTGGCGCACTTACGAACGTGACAATGCGAAGTGTTCCATTCCAGGTTTCTGGACCTTCTGGATCATGCAAAACCACAAATCGACCATTGGCTAGATCTTCATCATTACTGCCAACAACATCAAGACCTAAAGCAAAACTCTTTGGTGCTAGGCGAGCAGGTGCTGGAACTTCTTCCAATAAAAATTCAGGTCGAAATTCAAGATTTTTTAGACTTGCTACAACTTCATCCCAGGTGTCCATGGTTTTCACCTCAGTTGCAACTAATTTCACTTAATCCAGCATATAAATTAATTTCTTTAGATTTCCGCTGACGCGCCGCGAATATTGGGTTTTCGTATTGCAAAGAAGGAATTGCCTTCAGGTAGAGTGCATGGATGGCCATCATCTTCGCATTGCTTTCAAGCTTGACATGGGGAACTGCCGATTTCCTTGGCGGCATTCTTTCCAAGAAACGATCTTCGATTGCAGTAATTGGTGGTTCTCAGCCATTTGGTCTGGTCGCTGCTCTTGTAATAGCTGTTGCAACTAGTCAATTCTGGTTTAACCGAGAAGTCGTTTTCTATGGAGTGCTTGCAGGTTTAATCGGCATGGTTGCACTGATGGCCTACTACCAAGCTTTGGCCACTGGCTCAATGGGAATTGTTGCGCCAATCGGATCTCTTGGTGTTGTTGTTCCGTTGATCTATGGTTACTTACAAGGTGATTCGCCAACTCAAATTCAAAATTTTGGTATTGCCCTTGCAATCATCGGTGTGATTTTAGCCAGTGGTCCTGAATTTCGAGGCGATGCGAAAAGCGGCCCGATTCTTTTGGCATTTTTATCAGCAGCAATGTTTGGTTTTTGTGTTTTGTTCATGGCAAAAGGTGGCCAAATAAATAGCGCCACAACTGTAGTGATGATGCGTGTGGCTCAAGTAAGCACAATGGTTTTAGTCGCCCTGATTCTGCGATCACTAGGCGGATTGAAAAAAGAAGACATCCCATTACTTGCGGTAACCGGATCATTCGATGCGGTTGCAAACCTATTTTTCACGGCAGCTGCCGGCATGGGAATGCTCGCGATCGTTTCAGTACTTGGTTCACTATTCCCTGTTGCAACAGGACTTCTTGCTTGGTGGTTCTTGAAGGAACGTTTAGCGCTGATTCAATACATCGGCATCGCTGTGACAATGGCCGGCGTAATTGCGATTACTTCAGGATGATTTAGGTTCAAGTGTTAACGAAATTGAGTTAATGCAGTAACGCAAATCAGTTGGGGTGCCGTAGCCTTCGCCAACAAATACGTGACCTAAGTGTGAATTGCAACTAGCACATCTGATTTCAGTACGAACCATGCCATGTGAGTTATCTGAAATTTCGATCACTGCATCTTTGGCAAGTGGGGTGAAAAATGATGGCCAACCGCAGCCAGAGTGGAATTTATGATCACTTCGGAATAGTTCAGCGTTGCAAGCTCGACAGCGATAGATTCCTTCAGTCTCGGTGTCGGTGTATTCGCCCATAAATGGTGCTTCAGTTCCGGCTTCTCGAAGCACATGAAATTCTTCAGGTGATAGTTCTTGGCGCCACTGATCTTCTGATTTATTTACACCACTCATAGTTACCTAATTTAACGTTTAATTCGAGCAACTTGGTCACTGCCAAGTTTGGCAGTGATTCGATTTGGCCAGCTGGCAATCGCATTTGTAAGTGGCGTAGTTCGGGCTTGGTTTCCCAAAGAGACAGGGGAATAGGTTATGTCCAGTTCATCGATCAGATTCTGGGCTAGAAGTTCGACCAGTAGTTGCTCGCCACCTTCGCAAACTATTTGGTGATAGCCAAGTTCATTTAACTTCATTATCAATTGGGCAAAATCAATTGGACCTGTCCAAATTAGAAAATCACAAACAGACTCTAACTTTGCCTTCTTTTCAATCCACTTTAAATCTGATGAATATGAAGTAATGATTAGCGGTTTATTACTTGGATCGCTAAACATTCGGGCAGTTAGGTCAAAATTTAGCGAATTTGAAACTACTACTAACTTGGCTGGCTTGGTATTTAAGTGTTGGTAATCACCGGCAAGTTTTGGCACTTTGTAATCTTCAATACGTACAGTATTGGCTCCGACCAAAATCGCATCCGAGAGGGCACGAAGAGTTAGCAAGACCTTTAGATCAAGAGGACTAGACAATCCTTTAGATGAACCAGTCTCATCAACGAAGTGACCATCTTTACTCATCACCATGTTGGCGCGCAGCCAATTTACTTGATCAGAGGGCAGCGCATAAAAGTTGGCTAAGTCACTAACACTTGCCCCAGTTAGATCCAGCTCCATGCGCCAATCTTTGCATAGGCTAGAGCGGTGTTCAGTCTTTGCACTCGCTTTCCGCAGATTTCAGCTGATCACATCGTAGATCAATTTTTACCACCGCCAAGGTTTGCTTCCGTTCGTTTTTCAAACTACCTACCGGATCCAAATGAACCAACACAATCCAATGCACTTTCCAAAATGCGGTCATTCAGTTCGCCAGTTGAAACTAAGTCCGGACTCTTTGGAAAAAGTAGAAAGCAACAAGGTAGAGGAATCTATTTAGATGGTGGATTTGGTGTTGGTAAAACGCATTTACTAGCAGCACTATTTCACGAATTCAAAGGCAAAAGTGCTTATGCCAGTTTCGTTGAATACACCAACTTGGTTGGTGCACTTGGTTTTGAACAAACAGTTCAGGCGCTTTCAAAATTCAACTTAATTTGCATTGATGAATTTGAACTTGATGA
>JBDLPR010000157.1:0-6595 GCA_039800985.1 Actinomycetota bacterium
AAGGCAAGGGTGACTTGCACAAGTTACTTCTTGGTAAAGAAACCTGGCAAGTTAACTAGTCGAATTCGGCAACTTCATAACTTGGAGTTTTGCGTTGGCGAATACTGTCTATTCCCAGCAGCACAAGTGCTGACCAAGTAATCGCAAAACCAATAAATCTCTTGGTATCCATGTGTTCATGGAATAGATAAACACCTGTGAAAAATTGGATTGTTGAACTTATGTATTGCAAGAATCCAACATAGAAAAGGGGCGCTCTAACAACAGCTGCGCCATAAAGTAACAAAGGAATTGCCGTTGCAGGTCCGGCACCGGCTAAAAGTAATGCATGACTCATTCCATGATCACCGAAAGTCATCGTTCCCTGCACTGCGATGAAGATCACATAGACAAGGGCAATTGGAAGCAAGAAAGCGGTTTCAACTGCCAGACTTTCAATTGCATCAACATCAGCTAATTTCTTGACGAACCCATAAATTGCAAAACTGATCGCCAGAATCAACCCCACCCATGGAATTCCACGGTTTTCCCAAGTGATGTAAATTTCAGCAATTCCAGCTACGGCAATTGCTGCCCACTGTAGGCTTCGCAATTTCTCTTTGAAAAATAAAACGCCAAGCGCTGTACTAAATAACGGGATACTGAAATACCCAAGTGAACTATCTAACACGTGCCCATTGGTGGTGGCCCAAATAAAGAAAAGCCAATTGGTGGAAATTAGCAGAGAAGCAATAAACAGTAAATTACGTTTACGCTTATCTGCCAGATCCGCTTTAACTTTTGACCAAGACCCGCGGAAAATAATCAGCGGAGCCAAAAATAAAAACGACCAGATTGTTCGGTTGGCGACAATTTCAAATGAATCAGCAGGTGCTAGCAGCTGCCAGTAGATCGGGGCTAATCCCCAAAGTACATAAGCACCTGCACCAAATGTCACACCTTTTGCGACATTCGAATTTTGTGAGACTTTGATTTCCATTTTTAATCTAAATCTGGGACGTATTCTTTGGTGACGCTCTTTCTATGCTTCAAAGCGTCATAACTAATAATGGCAATTGCAATCCAAGTCAGAACAAATCCAATAAAGCGATTATGCGACATTGGTTCATTGAAAGCATAAAGACCAACGATGTACTGAAGAGTTGGACCAATGTATTGAATAAAGCCAAGCGTTGAAAGCGGAATTCGAATTGCCGCAGCGCCAAACATTGCAAGGGGAACTGCAGTAATAATGCCAGCGCTAGCAAGCCAAATTGCATGCGAAATGCCATGAGCACCGAACGAATTTTGACCATTTGAATTCAAGTAGGCCAGATAGCCAAGAGCAAAAGGGGTCGCCAAGATTGTTTCAACAAACAAGCTATCGATCGCTTCAACATTAGCTTTTTTCTTGATGTATCCATAGAACCCAAATGTGACCGCTAAGGAAAGTGCAACATAAGGTGGCGCGCCAAGGGTTACTGTTAGCCAAAGTATTGCAACTGTTGCAATTGCAATTGCCAACCACTGTAGCTTTCTTAATTTTTCCTTTAATAGAACTACGCCAAGTCCAATGCTAAAAAGTGGGTTGATGTAGTAACCGAGTGAAGAATCAAGGATTCTTCCTGAGACACTCGCCCAAATAAAAATGCCCCAGTTCACACCAACAAGCAACGAGGCAAGGGCCAGCATTTGTAGTTTCTTGCTGTCTTTGAAAATTAATAGAGCTTTTTTAACTCTTTTAGTAAAAAGTAAAAATAAATAAAGGACTACAGCACTCCACAAAAACCGATGTGCCAAAATTTCAATTGGGCCAGCTGGCTGAAGTTTTGGCCAATAAAGCGGAACTATGCCCCAAATTGTGTACGCCGTAAAGGCATAAATTAAACCTTTATTGGATTCACTTCTAGGTTTAGACATTTAGATTTAAACATCTCGATTTGCAACTGAATCACAAAGAGTAAACAAAGCACTCTTTGCTTCACCTTCTGGAAAATCAGAAAGTTCTGCCCGAGCCTTTTCGGTCCAGTGCATTAAAACTTCGTGAGCTTTATCCATTGCTGGATGTTCACGAAGTGCGTTAAGTGCTTCAGTGTGCTCGGCATCATCGGTGAGAGGTTTATTGAGAAGTTCTCGTAATCGAGGGGTAGTATTTGGATCTGCAAGGGCTAGTAGCACTGGAAGAGTCTTGATACCTTCGCGAAGATCTGTTCCAGGTGTCTTGCCAGAATTATTTGATTGAATGTCCAGTAAGTCATCGCTTAGTTGGAATGCAATCCCAATGCTTTCACCAAACTGAGCGATTCGTTCGGTAAGTTCTGCACTTACGCCGCTCATCAATGCTCCGTAGCGGCCAGCTGCTGCAATAAGCGAGCCAGTCTTTCCAGATAGGACATCTAAATGATGTTGAACTGGATCTTCACCACTGACTGGCCCAGTTGTCTCACGCAATTGACCAATGACTAGTCGTTCGAAAGTCTGAGCTTGAATGCGAACTGCTTCTGGGCCAAGGTCGGCCAGAATCTTTGAAGAGCGCGCGAATAAAAAGTCGCCACTTAAGATTGCGATGGTATTTCCCCATCGACTATTTGCTGATTCGGTTCCACGCCTTACGGTCGCTTCATCCATCACATCATCGTGATACAAAGTTGCCAAATGAGTTAACTCAACAACAACAGCCGATGGAATCACGCCACTTGCATTTGGGTTACCAAATTGTGAAGCCAGTAAAACCATTAATGGGCGGAATCTTTTCCCACCAGCTTCGACTAAATGACGAGCTGTGATGTCAGCTAATTCATAGTCAGATTTGATTTCCGCCCTTAACCGTTCTTCAACTGCGGAAAGGCCTGCAACAAGTTGCGCTTCAAGCGCAGCAAGATTTGCAGGAAATAGAACGGTCACAAAACAATTCTTTCACTGAATAGGTAAAACAGCGAATTGAGGGTCTTTAGCGGAAAAAGACTCCAGCATTAGCGCAAAGATCCAAAACCGGCTGAGGAACAACACCAAGTAGCAATGTGAATGCTGCAGTCGAGCCAATTGCAACTGTGGTTAGCAAACTTGGCACAACAACGCTTGGTGCATTTTCAGGTGCAGCGGTAAAGAACATAAGCACTATTACTCGTGCGTAAAAGAATGCAGCAATTGCACTAGCAATAATTGCATTGATCACTAGCCAAGTTTGACCAGCTTCAACTGCTGCTGTGAATACCGCAAACTTGCCAGTGAAACCGCTGGTAAGTGGAATACCTGCAAGTGCAAGTAGGAAAAGTGTGAAAGTACTTGCAATCCAAGGTGAAGTCCGACCAAGTCCAGCCCACTGACTTAAGTGGGTAGCTTCCCCAGATGCATCACGAACAATTGAAACGATTCCAAATGCACCTAAGGTTGTTAGGCCGTAAGCAAATAGATAAAACAACGTGCTGGAAAGTCCATTAGGTGATGCGGAAATCAAGCCCAGCAGAATAAATCCAGCATGTGCAACAGATGAGTAAGCCAACATTCGCTTGATGTCAGTTTGGGTTACTGCAAGTACTGAACCAACCAGCATGGTAATTAGCGCAATCACTGCAAAAACTGGTGTCCAGTCCCAGCGCAATCCGCCAAATGCAACATAGAAAACTCTAAATAGTGCGCCAAATGCTGTGATCTTTGTGGCTGCACCCATAAACGCAGTAATTGATGTTGGTGAACCTTGGTAAACATCTGGCGTCCATTGGTGGAACGGAACAGCGCCAATTTTGAACAGTAAACCAACCGCGATCAGTCCAACGCCACTTAGTACTAATCCCTCTTGCCCAGTATTAACTAGAGATAGGGCAACTGAACCAAAGTCAATAACACCAGTGACCGCATAAATTAATGCGGCGCCAAACAAGAAGAAAGCACTTGAAAATGCACCGAGCACGAAGTACTTAAGAGCTGCTTCTTGGCTAAGTAGGCGACGGCGACGAGCCATTCCAGCCAGCAAATAAAGCGGTAGCGAGAATACTTCAAGTGCCACAAACATTGTTAGAAAATCATTTGCTACCGGAAATAGCAACATGCCGCCAACACTGAATAGATAAAGTGGCCAAATTTCAGTTTGCATTACGCCTTGAGCAGTAAATGCTTTTTCATCCTCGCTTCCTGGAAGTGTCGAAGATCTAGAAGCAAATCCATCACCTTGCGGATCAACATGTTTTTCGGCAACTAGCAGCGCTGCGATGAAGGCAACAATCAACAAAATACCTTGAATGAACAACCCCGGTCCATCAATAACAACCGAGCCTTGGGCAACGATTTGGCGAAGGCCTTTAGCCTGTCCACCAAGTTCGGCGTCAGTTAATTTTGTGGTTGCTTCTGAGTTAACAACTACATAGACAAAAGAAAGAATGATCGATCCAAAAACCAAAATCAGCTGGAGTGGTCTACGAGCATTTCTTGGCAAAAAGGCTTCAAGTAATACCGAAATAACGCCAGCACCAAGCAGAATCAGAATTGGTGCAAGTGCTGCATATTCAAAAGAAATTTTCATTATTCTTTTGCTCCCTCAACTGCTGGTGGTGCATCTTGAACATCGACATACTCTTGCACTTGCTCTACTGCCGGATTAATGACATTCAAAGCAACCTGAGGAACAAAACCAAGCGCAATGATAAGTGCAATAAGTGGAGTTACCGCGGCTAGTTCGCGAGAACTGATTTCTTTAACAGTTTCCTTAACTTCAGCTGATGGCTCACCTGTCATCGTTCGTTGATACATCCAAAGTATGTAAACGGCAGCTAGCACTATGCCAAAAGTTGCAATTATTGCAGTTGTCTTACTGTAAGCAAAGGTGCCAGCCAGTACCAAGAATTCTGAAACGAAGCTAGACATACCAGGCAAGGCAAGTGAAGAAAGGCCTGAAAGTAAAACCACACCAGCAAGTACTGGAGCAACTTTATTTACGCCACCAAAATCAGCAATGAACTTAGATCCTCGACGGGTCATCAAGAATCCGACAACAATAAATAGTGCGCCGGTTGAGAAGCCGTGGTTAACCATGTACAAACTTGATCCACTTAAACCTTGTGAAGTCATTACAAAAATACCCATCACAATAAAGCCAAAGTGTGAAACAGAAGAGAATGCAACTAAGCGAAGTAAATCTGTCTGACCGATCGCAAGTAGTGCACCGTAGAAAATACTAATGACGGCAAGCACAATGATCACCGGTGCGTAGTACTTACTTGCGTCAGGGAAAATTGGAAGTAGGTAGTGGATCATTCCAAAGGTTCCAACTTTATCCAGAACGCCAACAAGCAAAGTTGAAGTTGCCGGGGTTGCTTGGGCGGCTGCATCAGGTAGCCAGGTATGGAAAGGAACCATCGGTGCTTTAACAGCAAAGGCAAAAAAGAATCCTAGGAACAAGATTTTCTGAGTTGCTGGATCCATGTTTAAACCAGCAAGTGCAGTGAAATCAAAAGTTCCCTTTCCAAGTTCTTTGCCAGATGCAACATACAAACCAATTAGTGAAGCCAACATGAATAACCCACCAACAAGTGAGTAAAGCAAGAACTTCATTGCAGCGTACGCGCGTTGTGGCCCACCGAAACGTCCGATCAGGAAGTAAACAGGGATCAACATTGCTTCGAAAAATACGTAGAACAAGAACAAATCAGTTGCTGCAAAAACACCAACCATGAATGTTTCAAGGACTAGGAATAAAGAGAAATAGCCCTTAACAGTTCCCTGGCCGATATTTTCAACATCGTTCCAACCAGCAATCATCACAAGTGGCACCAAAACGGTTGCCATCACAATTAAGACTGCAGAAATACCGTCAACGCCAACTGACCAGTTAATTCCAAATGCCGGAATCCACTTGTAGCTTTCAACGTATTGCAAGCCACCATCGGTGGTGCTCATATTTAACCCTAGATAAATTGCACCAAAAGCTGTAGCTAGTGAGACAACTAGTGCGATTTGCTTAGCGAGTAATTCTCGACCAATTGGAAGTGCGAAAACTACCGCTGCGCCAATTAGAGGCAGTGCCATCAAGTTGGTTAACAACATAATTAAAGCCTCACTAAATAAAGAATGAATGCAATCAAAACTGCGCCGCCGAGCATGTATGCCGCATAGTTGCGTGCATATCCCGTTTGGGTTTTGCGAGTGCGAGCTGAGAGTCCACCGATACCAGCGGCCAACCCATTAACCACACCATCAATTCCTTTGGAATCAAAGAAAGTTAATGAACGAGTTAAATGCTGGCCAGGACGCATAAATACTGCTTCGTTAAGAGCGTCGCCGTAGGCATCAGCACGTGCAGCGCGAGTTAAGAAACTAACTTCAGTTGGTGCAACTACTGGAACTGGGCGTCTGCCGTACTTATGCCAGGCGTAGCTTGCACCACCGAGAACAACGGCAAGTGTTACTGGAATCAGTGTTGAATTTGAAACATGATGTTCAGGCTTTGCAAAACCAACAACTGGCTCTAACCAGTGCTCAATGTCGCCAACGAAAAGCATAAGTAGGCCACCAAATACAGAACCAAATGCTAAAACAATCATCGGAATTGTCATCACATTGCTTGATTCGTGAGGGTGCACGTCATCTTCCCAACGGGCTTCACCAAAGAATGTCATGGTCA
>JBDLPR010000158.1:0-5815 GCA_039800985.1 Actinomycetota bacterium
GTAACTTCTTCAGGGCGTTCGTCAACCAGAACAACCATTAGGTGAACTTCTGGGTTGTTTTCAACGATTGCATTTGCAATGTTCTGAAGGATCATCGTCTTACCAGCCTTAGGTGGTGAAACGATAAGACCGCGCTGACCCTTACCAATAGGTGCCACAAGGTCGATAACGCGAGTTACTAAGTTGTTTGGTGTTGTCTCTAGGCGCAGGCGATCTTGCGGGTAGAGCGGAGTTAACTTGCTGAAGTCAACGCGACCCTTAACTTCATCTGGTTCAAGACCGTTCACAGATTCAACACGAACAAGCGGATTGAACTTCTGTGGGCGATCGCCTTCACGAGGTTGCTTAACCTGACCAGTTACCGCATCACCTTTACGAAGACCGAAGCGCTTAACTAAGCCCATTGATACATAAACATCGTTTGGACCTGGCAAGTAGCCACTTGTGCGAACGAAAGCGTAGTTATCAAGGATGTCAACGATGCCACCTACAGGAAGTAGAACATCATCTTCACTAACTTCGACTTCATAATTTTCATTACGGTTACCACGATCACGGCGGTTACCACGATCACGATCGCGTCCACGACGGTTGTTGCGATCGCCACGGTCACCGCGGTCTGCGCGATCACCTCGGTCTTCACGTTCGCCACGATCTGTTCGTTCGCCACGATCTTCGCGAGATTCACTGCGTTCTTCACGGCTTTCAGTACGAGCTTCGCCAGCTTCACGTGATGCAGAGCGCTTGCCACGTCCGCGACTTTGCTTTGCTGAGATTTCTTCTACTAGTTCTGCTTTACGCATTCCGGCAGCACCTTCAATACCTAAATCGGCAGCCATTGCTCTTAATTCCGGAAGCAGTTTGCTATTTAACCCATTGTCTTGGGTAACTGTGTCGGTCACTTATGTGTCCTTTTGATGATTAGTTGGATTTATTAATCCAGCACTACCCGCGAAATTTTTCGCGATTTTTAGTGGGATTTCGGTGAGCGAAGAATTCGCATCCGATAACAAGAATGTTAGCAGGTCTTTTGGCGAACTGGCTAATTAAGGGTCAGATTGCCACATCTTTGTTAATTAACTGGGACGAATGCGCCTTCATCAGCAACTTGAAGTGCAGTTGCGGTGAACCCACTTTGGGCAATAACGCTTAGTGCCTGGTTGGCATTTTCATGTGTGGCCAGAGCTAAAACTGTTGGCCCAGCGCCACTTATGCAAGCTGCAATTCCTTGCGCTCTTAATTGATCAACTAAATCCATTGATTCTGGGTAAGCCGGACGTCGATAGTTCTGATGAAGTTTGTCATCAGTTGCATCAAGTAGTGATGTGGTGTCTGCTACCAAGGCGGCAACCATAAGGGCAGTTCTGGCTGAATTAAATATTGCATCAACATGATCGATTTTGGCAGGAATCAAGCCGCGAGCTTTTTCAGTTGATAACTCAAGATCAGGAATGCCAACTATTGGAATGACCGCTGGGTTCACGTTCATCGACCTAGTGTTGATCTGGCCATCGGCAGTTTCCCAAGAGATTGTTAGGCCGCCCATTAAACATGCAGATGCATTATCTGGGTGGTGCTCAATTCTGGTGGCTTCTTGCAAAATGAAATCGTCTTCAATTTCCAGTCCAGTTAATTCGCGGGTTAAAACTAAACCAGCAACAACGGCAGCAGCTGATGATCCAAGGCCACGACCCTGCGGAATAGCGTTTTCACACTTGAGCGTGAAGCCGCCAATTTCTTTGCCTAGTTTTTTCGATGTTTCAATAATTGTTTTTGCAATTAAATGTGTCTCATCGGTTGGAAGAATGCCTGCGCCATTGCCAACAATTTCAACTCTCACGTTTGCATCATCGGTTAATTCAGCAGTGACAACATCACGAAGTTCTAATGCCAAAGCCAAGCTGTCATAGCCTGGTCCAAGATTTGCACTGGTTGCTGGAACGCTAACTGAAACTTTTTTACCCATTAGGCAAGGCCCAACGTAACTGCAGCAGCATGCGGATCAACTGGAACGATGATCGGATCCTGTGCATCTTTAAGGGCCCATTGAGTATCTTTCAAACCGTTGCCTGTAACTGTGCAGGTGATGATTACATCTTTTGGCACTTCCCCACGTGCTGCTTTTTTGATCAAGCCAGCAACACTTGCCGCACTTGCTGGTTCAACGAAGATGCCTTCGCGTGAACTTAATAGATTGTGGGCTGCCAAAATTTCTTCATCGGTGACTGAATCAATTAAGCCACCTGATTCATCGCGTGCATTTGTTGCTAAATCCCAAGATGCTGGATTGCCAATTCGAATTGCAGTTGCAATAGTTTCTGGATGTTCAATTGGGTGGCCGGCAACAAATGGAGCAGCGCCTGCAGCTTGGAATCCCCACATCATTGGTCTGTGGGTTGCAATCCCGTCCTTGAAGTATTCAGTGAAACCCATCCAGTAAGCGCTGATGTTTCCTGCATTGCCAACAGGCAAACAGTGAATTTCAGGAGCATCGCCAAGAGCATCAATGATTTCAAAGGACGCTGTTTTTTGCCCCTGCAATCTAACTGGGTTAACTGAGTTAACTAGCGAAATCGGATAGTGCTGGGCAAGATCGCGTGCCAGGTTTAAACAATCATCAAAATTGCCATCGACCTGCAAAATCTTGGCGCCATGGGCAACAGCTTGAGCCAACTTACCCATTGCGATTTTTCCTTGCGGAACTAATACAGCGCTAGTTAAACCCGCTTTGGTTGCATATGCAGCAGCAGAAGCACTTGTATTACCAGTTGAAGCACAGATGACTGCTTTGGCGCCACGACGTAGCGAATCAGTAATTGCAAGTGTCATACCGCGATCTTTAAATGAACCAGTTGGGTTCATTCCTTCGACTTTTAAATAAACTTTGGCGCCAACGCGATCAGAAATTTCACAAGCATAAGTAAGCGGGGTTCCACCCTCACCTAAAGTGACGATCACATCTGAATCGGCTATTGGCAGGCGATCGCGATATTCTTCAATAATTCCGCGCCACTGGTGAGCCATTAAAGTGCGCCACCTTCTACGCGCATTACGCCAACAACTTCCTTAACGGCAGCAAGATTCTTAAGTCCATTAACTGTTGCTGAAAGTTTTGCATCTGTTGCTCGATGAGTACGAATTACTAGGTCCGCATCCTCACCAATGCCATCTTGGCGAACTGCCTGAATCGAAACATCGTGTTTTGCAAATTCACCTGAAATTGCGGCTAGCACACCAGGTACGTCAGCGACACGAAGGTTTAAGTAATAAGAAGTTTTTGCATCACCAATTGTGCGAAGTTCAAGATCGGCATAAATACTTTGGGCTGGAGCCAAACTGCCAGCAATACGATTTCTTGCTGCGGCAACTACGTCACCTAGAACTGATGATGCAGTTGGATCGCCACCAGCACCGCGGCCATAGAACATCATTTGTCCAGCAGCTTCTGCTTCCACAAATACTGCATTGAACGCATCGCGAACGCTTGCAAGCGGGTGACTTTGCGGAACCATTGCTGGATGCACACGTACGATCACGCCTTTATCGTCATCAGAAAGTTCAGCAATTGCCAGGAGTTTTATTACATAACCCATTGATTTTGCTGCGGCAATATCACCAGCAGTTACTTTTGATATACCTTCACGATAAACATCTTCGGAAGTTACGTTTGTGTGAAATGCGATGCCTGCAAGGATGGCTGCCTTAGCTGCTGAATCAAAGCCTTCAACATCTGCAGTTGGATCACTTTCGGCATAACCAAGTGCTTGAGCTTCGGCTAATACTGATGCGTAATCGGCACCTTCGGCATACATCTTGCTCAAAATAAAGTTTGTGGTGCCATTAACAATGCCAAGCACTCGGCGAACTTTGTCACCAGCAAGTGATTCACGAAGTGGGCGAATTAATGGGATAGCGCCTGCAACTGCTGCTTCATAAAAAAGGTCAACGCCTTTTTCTTCAGCAAGTTTGTGTAAATGCGCTCCATGTGCAGCAAGTAACGCCTTATTAGCGGTGACAACTGATGAACCATTCTTAATTGCTGTTTCAATTAAAGTTTTGGCAGGTTCGATTCCACCAATAAGTTCAATAACAATGTCAGCACCCGATGCGGCAAGCCCTGCGGCATCAGTAGTAATTAATTTTGGATCGATGCCGGCGCGTTTTTTCGATTCATCACGAACGGCCACGCCTTTTAATTCAACCTGGCTACCAACGCGAGCGGTGAAATCATCAGCTTGTTCGACAAGCAAGCGGGCAACGGCTGCGCCAACGGTGCCGCCACCTAGAAGTACTACAGAAAGTGGCTTTGCCATAGTTACTCCTTATATATGTCGATTTCAAAGAATATCGTGGTGGCTTAGGTACTTAAGTCTGGCAGAAGTGCGCAATTGCGCCAAAAAATCTAATTACTAGTTGGTGATACCAGCATCAAGTGCCAGTAAATCTTCAATAGTTTCGCGTCTTAGCAAAACTTGTGACTTTCCATCCTTAGTTGAAATAACCGCAGGCTTAGGCAGATAGTTGTAATTGCTTGCCATCGCTCGGCAATAGGCGCCAGTTGCAGCAACTGCCAAAAGATCCCCTGGCACCAAATCAGCAGGTAACTGGGCATCGCGCACAACTATGTCGCCGCTTTCGCAGTGCTTGCCAACAACTCGTGAGGTTACGGGAATGCCGGTTGATTGGCGAGATGCAATTGCAACCGTGTACTGGGCGTCATATAAAGCTGTGCGAATGTTGTCACTGATCCCACCATCAACGCTGATGTAGTGACGAACCAAAGTGTCAGAAACATCAACTGGTTTGACAGTTCCAATTTCATAAACGGTCACTGCCCCGCCGCCAATAATTGCACGGCCTGGTTCAACTGCAAGCCGTGGAAGCGGAAAATTAGTTCTGGAACATTCAGAAGTAATAATGTCGTGGATTGCTTTGGCCATATGCTCGACGTTGAGTGGATCATCACTTGGTACATAAGCAATTCCCATACCACCGCCAACATTTAATTCGGTGACTGTGAAATCGAATTTTTGGCGAACTTGGTTAGCCAGATCCACAATTCGGTGAGCTGCAATTTCAAAACCGGATGCATCGAAAATCTGTGAACCGATGTGTGAATGAAGGCCAAGCAAATTCAATGCTGGGGCTGCAATTACAGATTCAATTGCATCTAATGCAGCGCCAGATGAAATTGATAAACCAAATTTTTGGTCTTCGTGTGCAGTTGAGATTGCTTCGTGCGTATGCGCTTCAACACCCAAAGTGACACGGACTAAAACTTGCTGGGTTATTCCGTTGCGAGCTGCAATTTGATCAAGTCTTTGTATTTCAAGCAAACTGTCAACAACAATTCGGCCAACGCCAACTTCAACAGCTTTTTCTAATTCGGCAACGCTCTTATTGTTTCCGTGGAACAAAATGCGACTTGGGTTTACGCCAGCGCGAAGTGCAACTTCAAGTTCACCTGCTGTGCAAACATCTATGCCTAGGCCTTCTTCGGCTAACCATTTAGCAACTTTGACTGATAAGAAAGCTTTACTTGCGTAATAAACATCCGTTGGAACTTCAACAGTGTTAAACGCTTTAACGTAATTGCGAGCACGATTTCGCACATGCTCTTCATCAAAAATAAATAACGGTGAACCGTATTGCTCAACTAATGCGCATACTCCAACGCCACCAATAGTTAATTCACCAAAATCACTGCGCCGGGCAGAATCTGGCCAAATCTTGGAATCAAGTTCATTTAAATCAGCGTTGGCCATAACTACATTCTTTCTGGTGCGCTAACACCAAGCAGTTCAAGGCCATTAAA
>JBDLPR010000159.1:0-5049 GCA_039800985.1 Actinomycetota bacterium
TCCCAAGGAGAACATCATTCCAGCACTTGGGCCACCGATTCCGGTTTGGGCAAAGTCAATTGTGAAGTTGGCTTGGTATTGCATGTCTAGCCCGATACCAACGTAAGGCAAACCATCTTCATTTTCTTCAGTGCTTGGGTCATCTTCCCTTGCAGCACTTGTCACTTGGATAGTTAATTCATTTCCATTTCTAACAATTAGAAAACTAAGAACACTGCCAACTGGACGTTTTCGAACAAGGTTCGCAACTTCTTTTGGTGTTGCTGCGCTTAGCCCATCAACTGAAATTATGCGATCACCGGCTTTCAATAAACCTGCAGCTGGCGTGCCTTCAGTGATCGATGAAATAACAACATTTTGGCGAACTGGCAGATCAAGGTGTTTTAGCGCTGCGCCAACTGCATAGGTTTGTGAAGTGCTAAATGCTTCTACATTTTGCGCGCGATTTTCTTCTTCTGTAACAGATTCATCGTAATAAGCCTCACGCGGGGAAACCTCTTGAGTAGGACTTAGCCATCCCCAGATAGCTTGAAAGACATCAATACCTTCACTAGGTCCGCCAAACTCTGAGACCGTAGTCATAAACAGGTCGCCCTCTGTTGGATAAGTCTGAGCCCCGCTTATTGAAATAAATTTCTGGCCTTCAACTTCGCCAATTGTGCTAAACGCCGGACCTGGGGTTAAGAGCACATAGGGGACTTTAATCAGTCCTGCGGTTACCAGAAGAACTATGGCAAGTGAAGACTTGTTTGGCTTTAGCCGAAAACGCATACTTCCCCTTTTGATAACCAAGTTAACTTTACGCCAGAAAAATCTAGCCTTTCTTAAGCCAACGGCTAAACAAGATTTAATTACAATTCCCAAACCTGGCCCTAATCTGGAGTTAGTCGATTTATTCAATCCTGAACTGGTCGACCCAATTAAGGAGATCAGTGTCAATCCCGTTTGGATTTAGTCCTAATCCTGGAGACAAAAACAATGACTTAGCAGCCATGTTTGAAAACATGGGTCGAATGCTTCGCAATGCTGGGAAAAATACTGGAAGCGTTGATTGGGACTCTGCCCGCGATTCGGTTAAGCGAACAATTAAAAATGATGTAGCAGTTACCGATCGCGACCTGCAAACAATGAAAATTGCAACCGAACTTGCAGATCTCTGGCTAGATAGCGCCACAGCTTTTCCGCAAAGTGCAACTAATTTTGAACTATTAACAAAACAACAATGGGTTGACCAAACTTTTGAGAGCTGGAAGTCAATCGTTGAGCCAGTAGCCGAGGGTGTTTCAGGTGCTATGACTGGACTGCTACCTAATGGTCAAGACGGCGGAAAAATAGAAATACCCGAAGAATTTATTTCCGGACTTCCTGATGAAGTTGCTGCAAACTTGCGCGAAACGCTAGCGTCAACCGACTTTGCAGAGTTAGCCGCACCAATCATGGCTATGGCCAAATCCATGGGCGCAACGATGTATGGAACTCAGTTTGGCCAAGCTCTAGCGAATATGTCAGGTGAGGTTCTCAGTACAACCGACATTGGTGTTCCACTAACCGATAACCAAGTCAGCGGCTATGTGGCATCAAATGTAAACGAATTTAGTAAATCGCTTGAAATTGATGAAAGCGATGTTCGCATCTACATCGCACTTCGAGAGCGTGCACACACTCGCCTATTTGCCAATGCCCAATGGCTAAGTTCGCAGATTCTGGCAGCAATCAGTGCTTATGCAAAAGGTGTTCGAATAGACACCACCCGCATTCAAGATGCAATTGCCGGAATTGATCCAAGTAATCCAGAATCAATTCAGTCTTCGATTACCCCAGATTTATTTGAACCAGTTTTAACCGATGCCCAAAAGCAGGCTCATCAACGACTTGAACAACTGTTGGCATTAATTGAAGGCTGGGTTTCCTGCGTTGTCACTCAAGCAATCAGCAATCGCCTAGCCAGCAGCACTGCATTAGATGAAGCTTTCCGCCGTCGCCGTGCTGCCGGTGGTCCAGCTGAAAAACTATTTGGTGGATTAATCGGCCTAGAACTTCGCCCAAAACGGATGCGTGAAGCAAATAATTTGTGGCAAGAACTAACTGAACTTAAAGGTCAAACCGAACGCGATGACATTTGGCAGCACCCAGATTTATTGCCTTCACTTGATGATCTGGCAGATGTTTCCGGTTACCTAGAATCTCAATCAATCGATTTGATGAGCGAACTAAACCGAATTATCGAAACTACTGAAGCACCTAAAGAAGACGACTAGCCATTGTAATTTTGCTGGGCAAATGAATAGCCAGCTAAGTATTCTTTGGCCATATCGTATTGGCTAAACCGATCAAGATAAGAATAAAAACTTGCACTGTGGTCCGGCACAATCAAATGAACTAATTCGTGAAAGATGACTGCATCGATTACGTATTGTGGCATTCCTTGCAACCTGTGAGAAATTCTGATTTCACGCTCAATGTGACTACACGACCCCCAGCGTGAATTTTGATTGGTCACCCATTTGATCGATACCGGCGCTAATTCCTCTGCAAAAACATCCACATCTAAATAAGTTGTTGCAAGATGCCTAGCTCTTTTTTCCAGTAATTCCTGTGCTGAAACTTTTTCATCATGAGCATTAAGTTCAGCGATTAACTCTGCAGCATAACTTTGCACTTCTTTATTGGACATTCGAATTGGTGCAACAATTATTGTTTTGCCACGCTCGCGATATGCGCCAACAGATTTTTTGCGCCTTTTACTGCGCCTTATTTCGTAATCGAATTTCTTAACTTCAACTTGGTTTAGAGCTTCATTGGCATCAGTAGAACTATTTTCAAGAAAATCATCAAAAAGTGACTTCTGTTCTTGGGCCATACTTAAAAGATTAGCCCGCAAATAAGATGAAGCCCTCGAGCCGCGGGCTACAAAATTCGCCTTCCCCTTGCGAACCTTGGCACGTTATCTCGAGAGCTTCAACGATGAATGAATTTACGCGGTTGCAAGTAGGTAACGCAATCTAAAAACCAAAGATCTCATTTTCCCTGTGGACAAGGTTGGGGATCAGTTGGGGAAAGGTATGTGTATTACTGGGGATGGATCGTGGATAACTTGGGGACAGTCTCTGGTAAAAACTTGAAATACCCCTAATTTCATGGCTTTTGGGCTGGGTATTTATGTGGATAGAAAAAAGTTTTCTGCTTCCTGTTACTGGTGTTACTCGGTGATTACTTGTGTGCAATTCCAGCAAGGAACCTTCGCACTTGGCTAAAACAGCCCAATGCAAAATTCAAAATTTTCACTCAAAATGAAGCTCCGTCTAGCCCCAAATGTTCATTTGTTGCAGCGCTCTAAATCAGAAATCCAAATTGGTCTCTCGCCAAATAATTGTGTTCGGCTTCCTAGTCAATTTCAAGCAGTGATAACAAAATGTGACGGTTCAAGTTCAGTTGATCAACTCTTGAACGTGGCTAAGTCAATTGGGTTGGATCACATTTCTTCATTAAATACCCTGAAACTACTTTTTGATCGACAACTTTTGATCACTGAAATCGCAGAACTTAAATCTTTAACTAAAAATCAAGAAAGCCATCTAAGAGATGCGCATCGATCGACTTACGTGTCGCAAACCTCGGTATCTAATAGAACAAAAACACACATCACAATTTCAGGTGCTGGCCGACTTGGTATGACAATTGCACTTTTGCTTGGAAATTCTGGATTTTCCAATTTGCGAATACTGGATGAAAGTCCAGTATTAACCAGTGATTTGATCCCATGGGGTGCATCCCGAGTTGATGTTGGGCAAAGGCGCGAACAGGTTGCCCAAATAATTTTAGAAAGAATTCACCCTGGACAACTTAAGTCTGTTCGACAAAAAGAAGCCCGGGTAAAACCCAATCTGATTATTTATGCACCAGATCCAATTGCCGACTTCCCATGGCTAGATCCACAACTAGTTGATGGTGCGGTTGCTGGTGACATTCCGTTTTTGATTGCAGCTACAAGTCCAAGCCAAAGCTTAGTGAGTGCGATACAAGTTCCAGGAATTAATGCCTGTCTAAGGTGCTTTCATCTAAATCAGGCTGATCGAGATACAGCTTGGCCGCAATTAATTTCACAACTTATTGGCGTTAAAGCACCTGATATAACGCCCACAGATTTAATTTTGCGAACCGCATTTTTCACTTTTAACAAGGTTTGTGAGTGGGTTGATTTAAAGCCTGAAGTTGAATCAACCTGGTATTCGATAACTGCCAGAACAGAGCAGAAATTGACGGTACTGCCCCACGCTCAATGTGGTTGCCAATGGAACTTAGCTAAAAACCAAGTCTCTTAAAAGTGTTGACTGCTCGCGATAACCCTTTGAATCATTATGACGAGAGTGCGCCCAACTTAATGCCAAGTGATCCTGTGCTCTGGTTACTGCAACATAGAAAAGTCTTCGTTCTTCAGCAAATTCACTTGCTTTAGTTGCGTGTGAAATAGGCAGCAATCCTTCACTTAAACCAACCACAAAGACTGCTTTCCATTCCAAGCCTTTAGCAGCATGAATGGATGCAAGGGTCACTGCATTGGCACTTGGTGCATATTCCATTTCATTTCGCTTATCTAGAAGGGAAATGAAATCAGCCAAAGTTGCGTTCGGGGTTTTCTCAATTAAATCAACTGCCAGTTCAACAATTGTGTTTAATGATTCCCAGACATCGCGCTGAGCACGACCGCCTTCTGGCACTGTTGGCTTCCAGCCAATCGTGCCCAGAATGTCTTTTACGGTTTGAACTAATTTGTGATCACTTGAAACATGTTGACCAGCGCGCAAGTTAAGCAGTGCATTCTTAACTTCAGGTCGCTCAAAAAATCGTTCGGCACCACGCAAAGTCACTGGAATTTTGCGATCGGCAAGCGCTGCTTCAAACACTTCAGATTGACTGTTAATTCGAAATAAAATCGCAATATCCTTTGGTTCAACACCATCAGTAATTAATTTTTCGATCTGCTTGGCTATAGCTATGGCTTCAGACTCATCACTTGGATAGTCAGTTACAGTGACCTTTGGCCCTGAG
>JBDLPR010000160.1:0-3322 GCA_039800985.1 Actinomycetota bacterium
TTTACTTTTCTAATTAAGTCCTGAGTAAGAGTGCAGCCCTTGCACAAACATATTCACGATGAAGTAATTGAACATAATTGCTAAGAAGCCAGCGATGGCCACATATGCGGCTTTCTTACCACGCCAACCAATTGTTGCTCGAGCGTGAAGATAGGCAGCATAGATAACCCAAGTTATGAATGCCCAAGTTTCTTTCGGATCCCAACCCCAGTAGCGACCCCAGGCTGCTTCGGCCCAAATTGCACCAGCAATTACTGAAAAGGTCCATAGCGGAAACATGAAAGCGTGAATGCGATAAGCCATTAGATCTAAGCGATCAGCGCTTGGTAATCGTTTTGCAAGACCGTCAATCTTTTTCGCTGGCGCGCCACTTGCGACACGGGTTTCAGCATTCTGGGCAACTAAATAAAGTGCAGAAAGTAATGCACCAACTGTGAATGCGCCCATACAAACAATCGCAGCTGTTACGTGAATTGCTAGCCAGTACGAGCGAAGAGCTGGAACAAGTGGAGCGCTTTCGGTGTAAAGAACTGTGATGGCCAGACCTAGATCTAGCAGAACCGGAATTGTGATGAATAATCCAAGCCAACGTAGATCACGTTTTAGCGAAAGTGCGCAATATGCAGCTGTGACCGAGAATCCGGCAGCTAATGAAAATTCATACATGTTGCCCCAAGGCAAACGACCTGCTGAAATTCCACGGAACAAAAGTGCAGCACCGATCAAAAATGTTGATAGCCACATCACGGCCATGCCGATATTTCCAGAACGACGTCCTGCGCCAGATTCGGTTGCAGTTGAAACTGAGGGATTTTCTAAAGTAAGTGTTGAACCAAGACGAATTGCACTTGATGCCAACCCAATTCGTTTTGCTGAATCTTCAAGTGATTCAAGTCTGCGACCTTTGGCAAGGGCAATACTAAATGCGACCATGCCAACTACAAGGGTGGTCATTGCGCCGTAAACAAAGAAATTACTTAACTGCGCGTATGTCTGGTTACCTGACAACTGAAAAATTCCTTACTTCAAACTCGATATTAACTTTGAAATCTCAGCGGGCAAACCGGGAGCTTCAGTTTTAGCAAGACCTGCAACCTCACAAAATGTTAAGCCGGATTCAGTTGTACTAACTCGAAGCCAAGCTCGTCGACGTGGAATAAGTAGTGACAACGTAAGGCCGATAATTGCCAGCATTGATGCCGCTAGCGCCCAAGTTTTGCCACTATCTTGCGTAATTGAAAACGAAGCCCACTCTTTAAACCCAACAAATTCCAGCGACCCATTATTTTCTGGAAGTTGCCAAGTATCACCTGGTTCAAGTTCTTCGATCCCAATACGTTTCAAATTGGTGGTGTCCAATTTGTAAACGCTTTGTGGAATGCCGTTGTCTAAACCAAGATCGCCAACCCAGGCGCTGATGTAAACAGCTGGTTTGTCTGCTGCTGGAAATTCCGAAATAGGACCTCTACTAAAGTCAGCACTGACTGTTGGTAAAAAGAATCCTTGAATGCCAATTTGCGGAACTGTATCTGGAACTTTAACCACACCAGTTGATGTGAACATTCCGTCTTGAGGTAAGAAAACTGCAGCATCTTGCCAAACAATTTCGCCAGCTTTATTTCGAACAATAAATTCTGGTGAATAACCATGGCCAACTAAATAAATGGTTGATCCATCTATGCGAAGTGGTTTATTAACTTCAATCACGGTGGAGCCTTCAGCTGAATCTGGGCTTTGTTTGTATGTGACTAACGCTTCAAATTTACGTGAAGCTCCATTTTGCATCCCACCGCGCTGGTAGTCAGCAGTGAAATCATTCAAAGTGAATGAAAAAGGTGGCAAGTCTGCGGAATCAAAATTTCGACCAGGTGAAAAACTGTCATACTGCGTGACATTGTTTGCAAAGCCCGAGCCTTCACGAACAATTACCGTTCCTTTGTAACCGGTTGCGCTGCCAAAGCCAACTGCTACCAGTACAACGAGCAGCGCAAGATGGAAAAGCAAATTTCCAGTTTCCCGCGCATATCCACGTTCGGCTGAAATCCAGTCAGGCCCAGTTCGAATTCGCCAACCCAACTTGGACCAAATTTGCTGCGCTTTAGTTAATACCTGTTCTTTTGACTCAGCAGTCACCCATGAATCATTAACAGGTAACCGGCTTAAATTTTTTGGGGCAACTGGAGGCAGGCTGCGCAATTCTTGATAATGAACTTTAAGCCGTGGAACAACACATCCGGTTAAGGAAATAAACAACAATAAATAAATCGCACCGAACCAAGGTGAAGCAAAAACATCGAATAAATAAAGTCGATCAAGGATTGGACCAGCATCTGGATGATCACGAAGGTATTGCGAAACTCTCAGCGGTGAAGTTCCCCGCTGAGGAAATAACGAACCAGGAACACTTGCCAGCGCTAATAGAAATAACAAAATTAACGCAGTGCGCATGCTGGTTAGCTGGCGCCAAATCCACCGCAAATTTTCTATAAAACTCAAAGCAACCAACCAGTCCAATTACTTGCCCAGTTACGCAATTGAATTGTCACTTCATTCCAAAAACCTGTGACCAACAACAAACCAATTGCAATTAATAGTGCTCCGCCTATTTGCATAATTCGCTTTGAATGCCTGCGAAGTACTGAAATTGCTTTTACGCTGCGTTCCATTGAAAGTGCAATGAAAATAAACGGTAGCCCTAACCCTAAGCAAAATGCCGCGCTCAAGATTGCACCACGTACTGCATTTGCTTCAGATAACGCCATTCCCTGCACAGCTGCAAGCGTTGGACCGATGCATGGTGTCCAGCCAATGCCAAAAGTTATTCCCATAACTAATGCGCCCACCAAAGTTCCAGTAGGAACTCGATGCACGCGAACTTCGCGCTGCAAAGCAGGGATGAGACCAAGGAAACCTAGACCCATCACAATAATTAGTACGCCACTTAGCGTTTGAATTATTTGTTGATACTTGATGAATGTTTGACCAAGCGCGCCAAATAGAACGCCGAATGAAACAAACACAATTGAAAAACCGGTCACAAAAAGAACTGTTCCCCAGAAAGCCCTGGACCTAGTTGCTTTGGATCGTTTGCTATTAGCTCTTGCACCAGCAATTCCTGCTGCATAGGAAAGAAAACCAGGAACTAACGGAAGAACACATGGTGATAAAAATGAAACAACACCTGCAGCCATGGCAAGTGGAAAAGCCAAAATTAAAGATCCTGTTGTAACAACTTCAACAATGCCACTGGAAAACATTTCTAGGCATCCTCAAGTACGGCTTTAATCAGGGAACGAAGTTGCGCTTGGGTGATCGGTCCCAA
>JBDLPR010000161.1:0-4233 GCA_039800985.1 Actinomycetota bacterium
GATCACGCGAGCTTCGGTGTAGCCATACATGTGTAACCAAGAAACGCGACGATGTAATTCTTTTAGTCGACGAGGGGTAGTAGCTATTTCAAGTGATCCAACTTGGTAAAAACATGGACCATCTTCATGTTTTGCATTAACAAGTTTTTCAATTCCTTGTTCGGCCATGCGAGCAAGGGTTTTACTTGTTGAAACTTTTTGGAATAAACCAGGTGCATGTGATGATGAACCACCAGCTGCTGGAAGTGGTCCTTGTTCAAGCACGGTTACATCAGTTTCGCCGCGTTCACTCAATTCATCTGCAAGTGCTGCGCCAACTAAACCAGCACCGATAACAACGATTTTGCGCAATGCAATACGCCTTTCCGACTAAAAGAAGGTGTTGCATAATACGCAACCTAGTGCGAACTGCGCAACAATCGATATATTCGTTCATATCTAGCATTTGCGTCAAGTGGTTTAAAGAAGTTGCTGACAGCAAAGCAAAACCCCCAAGTACCAAAGGCACTTGGGGGTTTTGGATGTCTAGTTAAAGACTACTTAAGCCAGCTATCAGCAGTTTCCTGATTAGCAGCGATCCACTTCTTAGCAGCTTCTTCAGGTGTCATTCCACCTTCGATGTCAGCAGCTACACCATTTTGATCTTCGTTAGTCCATTTGAAGTTCTTAATGATGCGAGTGAAAGGATCATTTGCATCCATAAGTTTCTTTGAAGCTAACTTAATAAGTGGTGATGAAGGGTAGTCGGTTAGACCACTTGCTTCTGCAGTATCTGTCCAGTCATTTGCTGGGAAGTTAACACGAGCCAAAGCAACCTTTGCAAGGAAGTTTTGTGGTTCGTAGAAGTAACCCAGTGCTGGAGTCTTGTCAGCAGCAGCTTTAGTGAACACGTCAATTAGCGCTTGTTCAGAGCCAGTTGAAATGATGGTGTAGTTCAGCTTGTTAGCTTCAACCATTTTTTCACCGATTGTGGTGTATCCCGGAGGACCTTCGTACCAAGCACCCTTGCCCTTTGATTCGTCAGTAACGAATAGGTCAGCGTACTTGTTTAGGTTCGCAGAATCAGTGATGTCTGGATATTCTTCAGCCATCCATGCTGGTACATACATACCAATAAGACCGACGTTTCCGTTGTCGCCAACTTCAACTACTGCACCGCGGTCAACCCAGTCTTTCCAGCGGCCGCCGCCCCAGTCTTCGATTACTACGTCAATCGTTCCAGCTTCCATGGCATCGTAGGTTACGCCTGCTTCTTCCAAGGTCACTTGTTCGATTGTGCAACCGGCTGCCTTAGCAACTTCAGTTACAACCTGTGCTGACGCTGTGTAGCCAACCCAAGCATGCATTGCAATGCTGTAGGAACCACATGCTTCGGCAGCACTTGTTTCTGTAGTAGATGCAGCGTCATCAACGCCAGCTCCACCACATGCCGTTAAGGCAAGGCCTGCAACTGCAGTTAGTACTGCAAACTTGAAGCCCTTTCCTTGTTTCCGGACCATTCTTATCTCCTCGCTAGGAAATGGGTAACCTACGCGGTAACCCTTCGGATCAACGTTTGTCGATCCGAAACTTTATTTAATGTCGCGGTGCTGAATTTCTTCGCACTGCAAACTGTGCCATTCGGTCGATCATGATGCCAAGCAACAAAATCGCAAAGCCAGCAACAAGTCCCTTACCTTGCAAGTCTGGCTTTGAACTGCCCAGAATTACTAAGTAGCCTAACCCTCCAGCACCGACGAACCCACCAATTACTACAACGGCGAGTACGAATATCAATCCTTGATTAGTTGCCAGCAAAAGGGAATTCTTTGCCGCTGGAAGTTGTACTTTTGTTATCAATTGTCGCGTTGTGGAACCCGAAGAAACCGCTGCTTCAATCATTGTTACAGGGACATCCCTTATTCCTTGACCCACAATTTTTACAACTACTGGAATTGAATAAACAATGCCTGTTGCAATAGCCGTGAATCTGGCAGGTCCAAAAAAGCCAAGCATTGGAATTAGGTAGACGAATGCAGGAAGAACCTGACCGGCATCCATGATCGGTCGAATGAATCGTTCGGCACGTTGACTGCGACCAACCCAGATACCAATTGAAACGCCAATAACCATTGTTAACAACGTTGCCACCAGAGTTTGGGCAAAGGTGATCATGGTGTCAAACCAAAGTCCGCTACCCACTATTAGGAAAAGAATCACCAAAGTAACTATGGCTGATCTGATTCCACCAACGAGAAGAGAAATTAATGTAATTGCCAAAACGGTCAGGAACCAAGGTGAATTAGAAAGCAGTGCTTCAAGGGGATTTAGAATTCCCACTGTCACAAATTTAATTAGGCCTTCAGTAAAGAATGAGAAAGTAGTTGTCACCCATTTGACTACCGAGTCAGCCGCATGAGCAACCGGTTCAGAAAAATTAATTTTTTCCGGGAAATAAGCTGCCCAAGCTAGTTGTCTTGATACGAAAATTGAAACTATTGACACGCCACCTGTAATGAACAGAGCAATTTTTCTACGCTTTTGTTGAGCTGGGCTTGGCGGCACAAAAGTATTTTGTTTCACAACAGCGGCAGTTGTTGATCGGTCAAGCATGATTGCCAGAAAGACAACCGCAAAACCTGCCACAAAACCTTCGCCTACGTTTCGAATAATTAGGGCTTCAATAACTGGCTTTCCAAGACCTGGTGCGCCGATTAAAGCTGCAATAACCACAAATGAAAGCGCAGCCATCACAGTTTGGTTAACACCCAAAACAATTGTCTTTTTAGCAATTGGAAGTTGCACTTTGGTTAAAGTTTGACCTCCAGTTGAACCCATCGAAACACTTGCTTCAACTGGACTTTTCGCAACACCGCGGATTCCAAATGCGGTCAACCGAATTGCAATTGGGATGCTGTAGACCATCGTGGCGATCGTCGCTGATGCTGGTCCGATTAGGAAAAATAATGCCAGCGGCGCTAAGTAGACAAGCGTTGGCAAGATTTGGGCTAAATCCAAAATCGGTGTCACAAGGCGAAGTGCAAAATCTGACCGGCCAGCCCAGATACCAACTGGAATACCAATAACTAAAGAAAGAAAAACAGCTGCAATAGTCATTGCCAGCGTGTCCATGGAATGGCTCCACAATCCAAGTGCACCGCAAGCAAAAGTTAGAGTAACCGCAAGAATTGCTGTGCGGGCATTTGCAATTGCAAAGACGATGAAACCAATCAGGGTGATTACACCAAACCAGCCAATTAGTGGGATTGAGGATCCGGTAGTTGGAACAGAGATAGTTTCACGAATTAAAGTCACAAAGCCATCAATAAATTGGCGGATTGGATTAAAGAAGTATTTGAATGCCGCGCCGTCAGTGCGATTTCCACGGATAGATTTTGCTATTTCACCAACAAAACTGGTGAAAGTTGTATTCTGCGGAATGGCTAATTCATACGTATATTTACCGCTGAAAATTTTTGAAAGCCCAAACCAAACCACCAAAATTCCAGCAAAAATCCAACCGCGTTTTATTTCTCGGCGATTGGAAGTTTTCAGAACTTCACTGCTCATGAATGTGCTCCGCCACCAATTAACTTCAAAATGTCATTTGCAGTGATGTAGCCAATTGACTTGCCTTCGTCCAAGACTTCAACTGGACCAGTTGTTGAAAGGACAACAGGTGTGGCTTCTCTGATAATTGTTGTTGATTTAACTGACTTATCCGAAGGAAGTTCACCACTAGCTAGTGGGCGGGCGATTGATTTCACAGTTAATACGTGTGACTTTGGTACATCTCTAGTGAAATCAGCTACATAATCATCAACTGGGTTACCAATTAATTCTTCAGCAGTTCCCATTTGAACAATTGCACCATCACGCATGATTGCAATGCGATCGCCAACTTTGAGCGCTTCATCTAAATCATGGGTGATAAAGATCATGGTCTTACCAAGTTCTTTTTGCAGACGAATTACTTCTGCCTGCATATCTCGGCGGATAAGCGGATCAAGAGCGGAGAATGGTTCATCAAGGAACATCACATCTGGGTCAACGGCAAGTGCGCGAGCAAGACCTACGCGTTGTTGCATACCGCCGGATAGCTGTTCAGGGTATGCCTGCTCAAAGCCAGTTAAGCCAACTAACTCAACAACTTCTTGTGCACGAGCATGACGTTTTTCTTTGCTTACACCATTAATTTCAAGAGCGTATGCAATGTTGTCGATTACTTTGCGGTGGGGTAGCAAACCAAAGTTT
>JBDLPR010000162.1:0-4171 GCA_039800985.1 Actinomycetota bacterium
TACATCAATTTGGTCCGCAGAAATTTTGGCATCAATTAGTGCGTTATTAGCCGCAATCGCTCCCATCGAAGCAGCTGTTTCATCGGCATCAGCAAAACGTCGTTCGATAATTCCCGAGCGCTCTTTGATCCATTCATCACTTGAATCGATCGCATCAACAATTTCTGAGTTAGGCACAACTCGGCTTGGCCGATAAATACCCAAACCAATTAAGCCCGCATGGCTTGTAGTTTGCGGTGTATTTAAGTTGGTCATGCGCCTGCTCGTGGATGTAAACGAAGATGTGGTTGACCTGGGTTTACAGGATCACCATCTGTGACAAGCCATTCAACGATTGAGCCACCGTGCGGGGCAACTACTTCGTATTCATCACGAAGTGTGCGAATAGTTGCAACTTTAGTGTTGTTGGCTAGTTCGGTTCCTGGTTCTTCAGAAACATTAAATTCAATGATGCCTTTGTATGGAGCAACAACTAGACGCCAAGTTGGCTTGTCGCCAACTGGACTAACTGTTGCGTGGCGGGCGATTAAATCAAGTGCTGCAGGAAGATCATCTGGGGTCTTAAGGGCAAGTAATTCAACTCCTGGCATTGAACGCTTAGCCATACCAATTAATGTTCCAGCTGGCGGAAGTTCAAGAACTGCAGTAACGCCAAGATCCAGCATGGTTTGCATACACAAATCCCAACGAACTGGTGAGCTAACTTGAGTCACTAAACGCTTTAGAACTTCACGACCATCGTGCAAGATTGTGCCATCTTGGTTTGAAAGTAATCGCAGACGTGCATCGTGAGTAGATATTGCTTTAGCGTGCTGACCTAGCGTCTTGGCTGCGGGAATCATATGTTTAGTATGAAAAGCGCCAGCAACTGAAAGTGGAATGATGCGAGCGCCAGCAGGTGGATCATTTTTTAGCGCTTCTAGTTGTTCGATCGTTCCAGCAGCAACAATCTGACCGCCACCATTTTCATTCGCTGGGGTAAGGCCATGTTTTTCCAGAACCGCAATCACGTCAGCACGTTCGCCGCCAAGCACAGCTGTCATGCCAGTAGGGGTAACAGCAGCAGAATCTGCCATTGCCTTGCCACGTTCGCGAACAAACACCATGGCTTGCTCAGCAGTCATCACGTGCGCGCCAGCAGCTGCGGTAATTTCACCAACGCTATGGCCAGCACCTACTGCAACTTTGCTAAAAGATTCACCTGGGTGCGGGAAAAGGCTAAGTAGCGAGACAAGACCGGACCCGACAATAAGTGGCTGAGCCACTGCAGTGTCTTTGATGGTCTCTTCGTCACTTTCAGTGCCGTGTTTAACTAAATCAATCCCGGCCACGGTTCCAAGCCAGCGCAAACGATCTTCAAAATTAGGTAATTCAAGCCAAGGTTTTAAGAAACCTGGGGTTTGGGCGCCTTGACCCGGAGCAACAATTGCAAGCACGACGTTTAGTCTTCCGTATAGGTAACACCCAAAAGGGCAGGAGAATAACTAAATTCTAGGGCTATTAATTGTAGGAAAACTACAAAATGTGGCTTTTTCGGTCCATCATTAGGGCTATTCGAAGGGTTAAACCATCCTTAGGATCACTTGGATCAAGACCTGTTAATTCATGCACTTTCTTTAGGCGGTAGCGCACTGTATTTACGTGGATGAACTGAGCTCTGGCACAACCTTCAATGGATGGTGCCTGTTCAAGATATGTGGCCAAGGTAGTCCTGACATCTTGTTTCAAAGTTTTTCTAAGGATCTCAACTAGCGGTTCAATGGCGCTTAAGTCACCGTTAATGACGCGAGCAGAGATCAAGTCATCAGAAGAAATCAACCTTGGCGCCTTACTTATTAATTCAACTGCTCGGTAACCAGAAATTGCTGCATTGGCTGAGACTGTGGCACTAACTAGATTGCTTGCAAGTGGTCCGGTAACTACCGTTCCAGGCCCAAAGTGACCTACGAAAGTCTTCGCGATTGCAGATGTATCTTGCTCAAGCTGGGATGCGCCCACCACAGTAATTAATCGATCGGTTTGCACGCCGACCATCACATCAACATTGTGAGCTTTGGCAGTTCGACGAATCTGTTCAACGTGAACTTCAGTTGCCACGTGATTTGATGGAACTGGACCAACCATTACAAATAATGGCCAGTTGGCATCCCAACCAGCAGCAGTTGCTCGCGAAATTAGTGCGTCGGTATTTTCACCAGCCAAAATTGAATCAAGTACTAAATCCTGTAAGCGCGCATCCCAAGCACCGCGTGATTCAGCGGCTCTTGCATATACTTCTGCAGCGGCAAATGCAATTTCGCGAGAGTAGCGAAGCAATGATTCTCGTAGATATTGCTGGCGCGACTCACTGTCACCAGCAATTCGGGTCACAGATTCTTCAACTACCGCCATAGTTGTGCGAACTAATTCAACAGTTTGTTGCAAAGTTATTAACCGGGCTAGGTCGCGTGGAGCGCTTGAAAATATCTTTGCCACAGATTGCGATGGTGTTTGGTCGGTTATGAACCAGTCAACGAATGTCGAAATACCTGCTTGGGCGATTGTGCTAACTGACGCACGTTCATTAGCAGGCAAAGCTTTAAACCAGGGAAGCGTTGATTCCATTCTGGAAGTTGCGGCGGTCGTTAATTCACCAGTCATCCGTGAAACACGTCGTGACAAAACCGCACGTTCAGCGGCAATACGCTCTGGTGAGGTATGCGACTGGCTTGGGTTATTCATATGGAAGCGATCCTAAAATTTGGATCAGCCGCCACCTTCAGTATTACCTGAACCAGCTGCTTTTGGATTGTGGAGTTGGTAGCGGGCAACCGCCTCGGCAACTTTGCCTGAATCGATTTTTCCTTCTTTAGCCAACATCGAAAGAGTTGCAACGACAATACTTTGGGCATCAACTAAGAAGTGACGACGAAGTGCGCCGCGGGTATCTGACATACCCCAACCATCGGTACCAAGTGAGGTGAAGTTCTGTGGAACCCATTCGCGGATGCCATCTTGCACCGCACGCATGTAATCAGATACCGCGATAACCGGACCCGGTTGGCCAGAAAGTTTTTCAGTTACATAAGAAGTACGAAGATCTTGTGGGTTAAGTAGGTTATGTCGGTCGGTATCTAGCCCATCACGGCGTAATTCATTCCAAGAAGTTACTGACCAGACATCAGCATTTACGCCCCACTCGTCAGCCAAAATATTCTGTGCTTCAAGTGCCCAAGGCATGGCAACACCAGATGCCAACACTTGAGCTCGCATACCATCATTAGATTTTGCTGGGGCGAATAAGTGCATACCTTTTAAGATGCCGTTGACGTCAACATTTTCAGGTTCAGCTGGTTGCACGATTGGTTCGTTGTAAACAGTTAAGTAGTAGAAAACGTTTTCTGAATTTTCGCCATACATACGACGCAAACCATCACGAACGATATGCCCTATTTCAAAAGCATAAGCCGGGTCATATGCCACAACAGCTGGGTTAGTTGAAGCTAAAAGATGTGAATGACCATCTTCGTGCTGCAGACCTTCACCATTAAGGGTTGTGCGACCAGCAGTTGCGCCAAGCACAAAACCACGAGCCATTTGATCTCCGGCTAGCCAGAAAGAATCGCCAGTTCGCTGGAACCCAAACATTGAATAAAAGATGTAAACCGGGATCATCGGCTCATCATGAGTTGAGTAAGAAGTGGCAACTGCTGTCCAAGAAGCAACTGAGCCCGCTTCGTTAATACCTTCGTGCAAAATCTGACCGACTTCAGATTCTTTGTAAGAAAGCATTAGTTCACGGTCAACTGACATGTACTGCTGTCCGTGAGGAGAGTAAATCTTCAAAGTTGGGAAGAACGAGTCCATACCAAATGTTCTAGCCTCATCCGGAATGATCGGCACAATACGTGGACCAATTGCCGGGTCTTTAAGTAAGTCACGAAGTAACCGAACAAAAGCCATTGTGGTTGCCACAGCTTGGTTACCTGAACCAACTTTCATGTCTTTATATGCTTCATCACCAGGCAGAGCTAACGGCTTTGACTGGGTGCGACGAGTTGGCACGTAACCACCAAGTGCGCGACGACGTTCATGTAAATACTGAATGTGTTCGTGGTTTTCACCAGGGTGGAAGTAAGGCGGGGTGTAGGCATCTAACTGTGAATCTGGAATTTCAAGTTGAAGTGTGTCG
>JBDLPR010000163.1:0-3045 GCA_039800985.1 Actinomycetota bacterium
CTGGCACTAAAAGTCTGGCTTCACAAAGAATGTCTAAAAGATTTCGAGCTGATTCAGCAGTTGCAGATTCGGTATAGCTCTTAAGTGCCCGGCGAAGTGTTGGGTCCCCTTGGCCATCATCGCTGGCAAAGTCGCTGGCTGGAATTACCGAATCTTTGAAGTCGCTCATTTTTAAATTATGGCGTACTGCAAATTTACAACTACAGGCGGCAAGCCAAAATGTCAGTGACGATTACACCACGGGCACCGATGTTAAATAAGTCATCCATGATGGTGTGAACTTGCTTGCGTGGCACCATCGAGCGAACTGCTGACCAGGTTGAATTCTGCAGCGATGAAACTGTTGGTGATTCGATACCTGGAGTAATCGCACAAGCTTTTTCAATTAACTCATTTGGAATGTCGTAATCAACCAGCACATAGTTGCGAGCCACAATTACGCCCTCTAAACGGCGAACGAAAATGTCCACTGCTTCTTTATCCGCTAGGCCTTCGCGGGCAATCAAAATCGCTTGGCTCTTAAAAATTGGTTCACCAATAATTTCAAGACCTGCTTGACGAAGTGTCGTTCCCGTTGCCACAACGTCAGCCACTGCATCTGCCACACCTAGGCGCACCGCGTTTTCAACAGCGCCATCTAATTCAACAAGTTCTGCAGTCAATGAATTAGCACTTAGCCAGTTATTTAAAAGGCCCGCATAAGAAGTGGCAATGCGCTTGCCAGCTAAATCATTAGGTGACTTAGCACTACCAACTGGCGCAGCTAAGCGAAATGTTGATGGGGCAAAACCAAGTTCAAGTATCTGCTTAGCAATTGATCCTGAATCAGCCAGTAAATCTTGACCAGTGATGCCAACATCTAAAGTTCCGGCGCCAACGTAAGTTGCAATATCGCGAGGGCGAAGGAAGAAGAATTCAACATCGTTTTCAGGATCTTGAATCACCAGCTCCCGGGCATTTGCTGCTGCGTGGTAACCGGCTTCCCGAAGCATTTCGCGGGCAGGTTCGGCTAACTGGCCTTTGTTCGGTAGGGCAACTCTTAACATTTAAAGCTCCCGGTAAACATCTTCAAGTGAAACATCACTTGCCAGCATTAAAGCTTGGGTCCAATAGATAAGTTGTGAAATCTCTTCGGCAGCGCGCTGTTTTGATTCATGTTCTGCAGCCATCCAGGCTTCAGCAGCTTCTTCAACCACTTTTTTACCAACTGTATGAACGCCACTAGTAATCGCACTCACCGTGCCAGATGCGCTATCGCCACTAGCAACTTTTGCGGACAATTCAGCAAACAGTTGATCAAAAGTCTTCATGGCATAACCCTATTAAGTAATGGGGTTATTTCGAAATTTGGTTTATGACTACCCAAGTGTTTAGTGCCGCTGCTGCAGCTTCAGCGCCCTTATCCTCTTTGCTGTTAGGTAACCCAGCGCGATCAAGTGCTTGCTTTTCATCATCGCAAGTTAAAACACCAAAACCAACTGGGACACCAGTTTCTAGTTGCACTTGCAAAATGCCTTCAGTTGCTGCGCTACATACATATTCAAAGTGAGGTGTTCCACCGCGGATTACAACACCTAATGCCACAACTGCATCAGCACCTGATTTGGCTGCCGCGCGCGCTGCGATCGGAAGTTCAAACGTTCCAGGCACGCGATGAATTTCTGGTTTAACGCCAGCGTTTTCAATTACCCGCTTAGCCCCTGCAATTAAGCCATCCATAACTAGGTCATGCCAACTAGAAGCAACGATGACTACGCGCGTTCCGGTAAACCCAGTTACTTTGTCCCCTGGACTGCCAACACCACTCACTTAGCATCTCCAAAAGTTAAAGTGTGACCCATTTGATCACGCTTGGTTTCTAAATAAGAAAGATTGAAATCATTTGGCGCAATTTCAAGTGGCACAGATTCGGTAATTGTTAATCCGTAACCATCAAGACCTGCACGCTTTGTTGGGTTGTTAGTTAATAAGCGCATTGATTTAACCCCAAGGTCACCAAGAATCTGTGCGCCGGTTCCATAATCACGCGCGTCAGCTGGCAAACCTAATTGCACATTTGCTTCAACTGTGTCTGCTCCGCCATCTTGTAATTGGTAAGCCTGAAGTTTGTGCAAAAGTCCAATGCCTCGACCTTCATGGCCCCGTACATAAAGCACAACGCCACGACCTTCAAGGCTTACTTGGCGCATCGCAGCTCGTAGTTGCGGACCACAATCACAGCGAAGTGACCCAAGTGCATCACCTGTTAAACATTCAGAGTGAACCCGAACTAGAACATCTTGGCCATCGCCTAAGTCGCCTTTGACTAAGGCAACGTGATCTGTGCCATCAAGGATGCTCTCAAAACCAACAATGTCGAATTCACCGAATTCAGTTGGCAATTTAGCTGTTGCTACACGTTTTATTAATGATTCATTCTTGCGTCGGTATTTGATTAAGTCCGCAATTGAAATCATTTTCAAATTGTGCTGGTCTGAAAATTCACGAAGTGCTGGTGCGCGCATCATTGAGCCATCATCGTTAACAACTTCAGCAATGACACCTGCTGGGGTTAAACCAGCAAGTCTCGCAAGGTCAACAGAAGCTTCGGTGTGACCTGGACGGCGAAGTACGCCGCCTGGCATAGCACGAAGTGGAAAAACGTGACCTGGACGAGTAATTTCCCAAGGTTCAGTTGCACTGTCACATAAAACTTTGATGGTGCGCGAGCGATCAGCTGCGCTAATTCCAGTTTCAATGCCATCGCGGGCATCAACGCTGACCGAATATGCAGTGCCTTTGCGATCTTCATTCACATAAGTCATTGGCGGTAGACCAAGACGATCAAGCACTGGGCCTTCCATCGGCACACAGATCACACCAGAAGAATGGCGAACCATGAAACCAACTAATTCTGGAGTTGTTTTACTGGCGGCAAAAATTAAATCGCCTTCGTTTTCGCGGTCTTCATCGTCAACTACAACGATCATCTTGCCGGCGCGAAGGTCAGCTAGCGCATCTTCAATTGAATCTAAACGAACGTTCACTTGTTCGCCCCGATCAATT
>JBDLPR010000164.1:0-8976 GCA_039800985.1 Actinomycetota bacterium
TTAATTCCAGCTGAAACAGCGCCACCTGCAACACTGTCTCCACAAGAACCGTCAGTTGAGGCGATCCCACTTTGATTACTTGCAGTTGGCACACAAGCTAATACTGAATCAAGCGTTGTGGTTGGCGCTGAAAAACCAATTCCAGAAAGTGTCACAAAGAATAGAACGGTAGCGATAACCAAATTCATAAATGGTCCACCGAACATCACGGTTAATTTCTTTGGCACCGAAAGTTTGTAGAAAACTCGATTCGCATCTTCGTCTGAAATTTCTGCAAGTGCATCTTGTCTAGCTTCTTCAATCAAGTTGCCCATGCGACCAAGATCTTCTTGTTTAACTTCACCTTTTGGATTTGGTGGATACATGCCGATCATCCGGATGTAACCACCCATTGGAAGAAGTTTGATTCCGTATGTTGTTTCGCCTTTAACTTTTGACCAAAGGGTTGGGCCAAAACCAATCATGTAAGTAGGTACCCGAACACCAAACTTCTTTGCAGGCAATAAGTGACCGATTTCGTGCAAACCAATGGAAAACAGAATGCCAAAAGCAAAAACTAAAATTCCAATTAACTGATCCACTTACAAATCTCCCGCAGGTACGTAAATTTAAAAATTTATTTATTAACTAATGATTACTTAGCTAATAATGCTTTGGCTGCATCGGTTGCCCAATTGGCCGCTTTAATAACTTCTTCAATAGTAAGGTCCTGGTCTGACACAAACCCAGATGACAAATGCGATTCCACTATTTGCGAAACTGTTGGCACTATTTGGCTGTATTTAAGTGATCCCTCAAGGAAAGCATCAACTGCCACCTCATTTGCCGCGTTCATTACAGCTGGCGCAGTTCCAGCTTTTCTGCCAACTTTCTTTGCCAGGTTGACCGCTGGGAAGACTTCATTATTAACGGGTTCAAAAGTCCAACTAGTACTGGATGACCAATCACATGGTGTTGAACTATTTGGTAAACGATCTGGCCAAGTTAAACCAAGTGCAATCGGTAAATGCATATCCGGTGGACTTGCCTGAGCAATAGTCGAGCCATCAACAAACTCAACCATCGAATGCACAACTGATTGTGGGTGAACCACAACTTCAATCTGTTCCATTGGGATGTCAAAAAGTAAATGTGCTTCGATTACTTCTAAACCTTTATTCATCATGGTTGATGAATTCACCGTAACTACAGGGCCCATTGCCCAAGTTGGATGCGCAAGTGCTTGCTTAACTGTTACTTGTTCAAGTTGTTCTTTTGTGTAGCCGCGAAATGGTCCGCCACTTGCAGTAAGAATTAATTTTTTAACCTCAGCTTTCGTTCCAGCAAGAAGCGCTTGGGCTAGTGCACTGTGCTCTGAATCAACCGGAACAATCTGACCTGGCTTAGCTAATTTGGTGACTGCCTTGCCACCAATCACAAGTGATTCTTTATTTGCAAGTGCCAAGGTGGTTCCAGCATTAAGTGCTGCAACAGTTGGACCCAACCCAACTGCACCAGTGATTCCATTCAGTACAACATCACATGACATGGCAGCTAACTGTGATGCTGCATCTGGTCCGATCAATAACTTTGGAACTGCAAATGAGCCTTCGGCATAACCGTTCTTACTCGCTTGCGCATAAACTGCAATCTGAAAATCTTGTGCTGCGCTGCCGTTTGCAATTGCAACTACCTCAACACCAAATTCAAGTGCACTTTTAGCTAGATCTTCGATGTTGTTGCCGCCAGCACTTAAACCAACAACTTTGAACTTGCTTGGATTGCTGCGAACTAAATCAAGAGCTTGGGTGCCAATGCTGCCAGTGGCTCCAAGGATAATTACTCGACGTTGCATGCGCTTTAAGTTGGAACTAAAGATCAATTCCGCTTAGAACAAGAATGCGTTCGTGAGTGAAATCTTGCATTGCATAGCGCAGACCTTCTTTGCCAACACCTGATGCCTTCACACCGCCGTATGGCATTTGATCTGAGCGGAATGTTGGCACATCACCAATGATCACGCCACCAACTTCTAGTTCACGATGAGCATGGAATGCCTTTTGAATGTCGTGGGTGAATACACCTGTTTGCAAACCAAAGATCGAATCATTAACAACGGCAATGCCTTCATCAAGTGATTTAACTTTATGAACCAGCATTACTGGACCAAATACTTCATTACAAGAAACTCTTGCAGTTAGTGGAACATCAGCAAGAACTGTTGGGTCATAGAACGATCCGTTTCGCTTGCCACCAGTTAGAACTTTGGCACCAGCAGCAACTGCTTCGTTAACCCATTCTTCAACGCGAATTGCGGCTGCTTCGTTGATAAGAGGTCCAACAACGGTTTTCTCATCGCGTGGATCACCGTTCTTTAGACCACCAACGGTTTCAACAATTTTTGAAGTTAGCTTGTCGTAAAGATCTTCATGTATCAATACGCGCTGAACTGAAATACATGACTGACCTGCTTGGTAGTTAGCAAATGTTGCAATGCGAGTTGCTGCCCAATTTAAGTCAGCTTCGCTATTCCAGTCATCGTTAACAATCGCGGCAGCATTTCCACCAAGTTCAAGAGTGATGTGCTTATTCGGAACTGCTTTTTGAATTTCGTAACCAACTTTGTCCGAACCGGTGAATGACACAACTGGCAGACGGGGATCGGCAACAAGTGCTGGTGCATCCGCATTTGCAATCGGAAGGATCGACCATGAACCTTTTGGCAGATCTGCTTCAGCAAGAATCTCGCCAAGTAGTAATGCGCTAAGTGGTGTGCTCGGTGCTGGCTTAATAATGATCGGCGCGCCAACAGCAATTGCTGGTGCGACTTTGTGAGCAACAAGGTTCATCGGAAAGTTAAATGGTGAAATACCAAGTACTGGACCATGTGGGAAGCGGCGAATAATTGCCATGCGACCTGCAGCAGCTGCCTCAGTATCCAATCTTTGAATTTCACCTGAGAATCGACGTACTTCTTCAGCAGCCCAACGAAATACAGTTGTCGCGCGACCTGCTTCAGCTTTTGCCCATAAAAGTGGCTTGCCATTTTCTTCAACAATTAACTTGGCGATTTCATCTACGCGTTCAGCTAACCGCTTTGAAATATGCATAAGCGCTTCAGCGCGCTGGGCTGCTGTGGTTCTGACAAATTCATGGCGTACATTCCACGCAGCTGCAACCGCTTCTTCTACTTGGTCTTTAGTTGGGACGTGATACTGCCCAACCACCTGTCCGTCACCTGGATGAATAACATTTTCAAGGTTTCCGCTGGTTGCAGCGGTCCCGGCTAACCAAAAAGGATGTGCTGAAGTCATAGCCCTACGCTACATCCCTATTTATATAGTCACCAAAATCAGCCTGTCCCCTAAAGCACTTGGGCGATACGGGTTTATCTTGAATCAGCCTTAGGTCTAACATTGCAAACATGACTGCAACAGATTCTTCTTCAATGACCGTTAATGGCCTTGCCCAGGAACGCAAACTTGTAACTGCTATTCCTGGCCCAAAGTCCGTTGAAATCCAAAAGCGCCGCACATCAGCGGTAAGCGCTGGCGTTGGTGCCACAATTCCAATTTTTATTACTAAAGCTGCTGGTGGCGTTGTAGTAGATATAGACGGCAACTCTCTTATCGACATGGGTTCGGGTATCGCAGTGACTAGCGTTGGTAACTCTGCCCAAGAAGTTGTTGATCGCGTAACTAAGCAGGTTCAAGATTTCACTCATACCTGTTTCATGGTTACTCAATACGAAGGTTACGTAGAAGTTTGTGAAGCGCTTAATCGATTAACCCCAGGTGACCACGAAAAGCGCTCTGCCCTATTTAATACAGGTGCTGAAGCAGTTGAGAATGCAGTCAAAATTGCTCGCGCTTACACAAAACGTCAGGCTGTAGTTGTTTTCGAACATGGTTACCACGGTCGTACAAACCTAACCATGGGCATGACTGCAAAGAACATGCCATACAAACAAGGCTTTGGACCATTTGCTCCTGAGATTTATCGCATGCCACTTTCTTATCCAGCACATGATGGTTTAAGTGGACAAGAAGCAGCAGATCGCGCAATCTCTCGCATGATTAAAGAAATTGGCGCTGACAACATTGCTGCAATCGTGATTGAACCAATTCAAGGCGAAGGTGGCTTCATTGTTCCTGCCCAAGGATTCCTACCTGGCATTGTGAAGTTTGCTAAAGAAAACGGAATCGTTTTTGTCGCTGACGAAGTTCAAACTGGTTTTTGTCGCACAGGTAAATGGTTTGCTTGCGAACACGAAGGAATTGTTCCTGACCTGATCACAACCGCTAAAGGTATTGCTGGTGGTCTTCCACTTGCTGCTGTTACTGGTCGCGCTGAAATTATGGACTCAGTCCACGCAGGTGGTCTTGGTGGCACATACGGCGGTAACCCAATCGCTTGTGCTGCTGCCCTTGGTTCGATTGCCGCAATGGAACAAGAAGACTTGAACGAAAAAGCCAAAAACATTGAAGCTGTAATGAAGCCTCGTCTTGCCAAAATTGCTGAGGCAACCGGCGTGATTGGTGACATTCGTGGTCGCGGCGCAATGATTGCAATTGAAATTGTTAAGCGCGGAACAAACGAGCCTGATGCTGATGCAACTAGCAAGATTGCAAAAGCATGCCACGCTGAGGGTGTTGTTGTATTAACTGCTGGAACTTACGGAAACGTACTTCGCTTCCTTCCACCACTAGTTATGCCAGAACATTTACTAGATGATGCGCTCACAATCATCGAGCAGCAGATTAAGGAAGTTACTGCGTAACATCTGCTTGCCCGATGAATTCCAATAAGCCAGCAGTTAAGCGCGTTACTAATTTCCTGACTCAACACGATATTGATGTTGAAATCCGTGAATTAGCCGATTCCGCGCGTACAGCTGCTGATGCAGCTGCTGCGCTAGGTGTTGAAGTGGGCCAGATTGCTTCATCAATTGTGTTTTCAATTCCAGACCCGCTACTTGTAATTACTTCTGGTCGCCACAGAGTTGATACTGAACTTGTTTCAAGTACTGCCGGCTTGCCCAAACTAGGTCGAGCCGATGCAGACTTTGTTCGCAATTGGAGTGGTTTTGTAATTGGTGGGGTAAGTCCGATTGGTTGGGTTCATGAAGAAAACCAATACCAACCTCAAACTTTCATTGATATCGCACTTGATGAATATGATGAAATCTGGGCAGCTGCTGGTCACACCCATGTTGTGTTTCGAACAAACTTCAATGATCTAATGCGAATAAGTAATGCAACTCCAATAAGTGTGGAGAAATAATGTCTGGTTTAGGTATGGTCACCATCGTGGTTGATGACTACGACAAGGCAATTGCCCATTACTGCCAAAGCCTTGGTTTTAAGTTAATTGAAGACACAAAACTAGATGAAGCAAAGCGCTGGGTTGTGCTCTCCACTGGGTCAACGGGCCTAAACATTTTGCTAGCAAAAGCATCAAATGATGCCCAGATGGCTGCGATTGGAAATTCAACTGGCGGCAGAGTTGCTTTCTTTTTATACACAAACAATTTTGATCAAACGTATGCAGATTATTTGGAACGTGACATTGAATTCACAGAACAACCACGCAATGAAAAATTTGGCAAAGTTGTGGTCTTTAAAGATTCCTATGGAAATAAGTGGGATTTGATTGAGCGCATTTAGCTTTAAATCTCTAGATTTACCTAAAACTAAACAAGGCTTTTTGGCTGATGTTATTGCTGGCATCACAGTTGCCATCGTTGCCCTGCCACTTGCAATTGGTTTTGGAATTACATCTGGCATGACCGCTGCGGCAGGAATTTCAACAGCGATCATTGCTGGCTTCTTGGCTGCGCTTTTTGGTGGATCAAAATATCAAGTAAGTGGCCCAACTGGCGCGATGACCGTTGTATTAATTCCAGTAATCGCAAAGTTTGGACCAACTGCAATTCCAGCACTTGGTGTGATGGCTGGTATCGGCATGGTTTTACTTGCAGTATTTCGACTTGGCAATTTAATTAACAAAGTTCCCCATGCTGTTGTTGAAGGTTTCACTGTTGGTATTGCAATAGTTATTGCACTTCAACAATTGCCATTTGCTTTAGGTGTTCCTAAGGGTGAAGGTGAGCGAACTTTAAGTGTTGCTCTTGCAACCCTGAGCAATGCAATTTCAACCGGACTAAGCTTTGCCACAATCGGCGTTCTAGTGCTGACACTTTTTGTGAAATTCAACATTGTGAAATTCATCGAATTTTTGAAAATTAAACCTTATGTTCCGGCAAGTTTTTCAGCACTACTAATTGCAACAACTGTCGTTCAGTTTGGTCATCTGGATGTTCAAAAAATTGGCGACATCCCACGAAATGTTTCCAGTTGGACTCCGCCTAACTGGACTAACTGGACGCAGTTAATTAGTCCAGCGCTTGCGATTATGGCGCTAGCTGCCATCGAGTCACTTCTCTCAGCGCGCGTAGCCGATGACATTGCAAAAGCCGAAAAGAAATTTGAGCCTAACCAAGAATTAGTTGGCCAAGGGGTAGCAACCATTGCGGCATCAGTTTTTGGTGGCATGCCAGCAACTGGTGCCATCGCCCGAACAAATGTGAATGTCAGATCACATGCAAATTCCAGACTTTCGGCAATGATCCATTCGATTACTTTGCTACTGATAATTTTGTTTGCCGCGCCCGCATTCGCTCAAATTCCAAGCGCAGCAATCGCAGGTGTATTAATCGGAACATCTTTTCGAATTTTTAATAAAGCAAACATGCAAGCAATTTTTAGATCTTCAAAAACACAAATTGCTGTTTACTTAATTACCGCAGTGAGCACGATCGCAATTGATCTAATTTGGGGTATTGCAATTGGCATTGTGCTTTATTTGGTTACGCTCAAATTAGATAAATTAGCTACCGCAAAATGAGCAAAGTAATAGTTATTGGCGCAGGCCATGGTGGATTAGCTGTTGGAGCCAGGCTTGCAGTTAAAGGTCATGATGTTCATATTTATGAAGCAAGTAGTAGCGCAGTAACTATCCCCCAGGTTTTGACACTGCCAGCAGCCTTTCAAGATCTATTCATCAAAACTGGTGGCCAACTTGAAGAGGTCCTTGAACTTAAAGAACCTAACTTTGCTTTTGAATTTCAAACAAAGTCATCTGGAATTATTCAAGTTCCAGCAAGTGGAGTTGGCCGCGTATTATCCGAAATTGAAAAAGTTATAGACAAAGATGCTGCAAATCAATGGCGAAACTTCACCGCAGTTTTTGGACAGATTTGGCAGAAATCACGTTCAAAGTTAATTGAAAGTGAATCGGAAGAACCACTTTGGAAAATTGTGGGCTTCAAGAGTTACTTAAAAATACGAAATTTTGAAAAGTTCATCAAACAACAACTAAAGAACACCGACTTACAAAACCTAGCCCGTGCCTATAAATCACAGTGTTATGTCGATCTGGATTCAAAAATTGGACTACTTGGAATTTGTAGTTATGTGCATCAAACATTTGGGGTTTACCAGCCTTCTGGTGGGTTAAGCGCCCTAACCAATGCTCTTGAAAATCGGTGCCGCAAATTAGGCGTTGAAATCACTTTCAATGAGAAAGTGGCGCCGGTGGTTTCTGGAACCCAATTAATCGGTGTTGAACTTTCAAATGGTCAGCTAGTTGCTGCAGATTATGTAATCGTTAATGATTTAACTTCTCTGCCCGAGATTGCCAAGTGGACGGACACCACCACCCCAGGCACAAATTCACCAGGGCTTTATCGAATTGAAGAACGCTCATGGCTTGGTCTTGGTCCAAGCCATGCTGTCATGAGTGCTGAAATTGTGGCTGACCTGATCGGTTCTGCAGCACCCTAACTTTGCCTTTACGCTAAAGGGGTGAGTAATCCACTAGATAAAAATGACCTGCGCGATCGCATTGCCCAAACACTCACTGATTTTGTTTCTGAACATCGAAACATCATGTCGGAAATTTCTAGTGACACAGAAGCTCTAGTTGATTCCCTCTCCGCACTAATTACCGGTGGAAAACGCTTGCGTCCAGCTTTTGCCTATTGGGGTTACTTAGCTGGTGGCGGCAAAGATAGCGATGCAATTATCAAAGCTTGCAGTGCTCTTGAATTCTTACAAGCCTGCGCCCTTATTCATGACGATGTGATGGATAACAGCGACACTCGTCGCGGAGCGCCTGCGGTTCACAAACAATTTGAAGAAAAACATGCCTCAAACAATTGGTCTAGTGACGGTCCAAGGTTTGGCGCAGGCGCTGCCATATTGATTGGTGATCTGGCTCTTTCTTGGGCGGATGAATTAATTTTCACGAGTGGTCTAACCGCTGAAGAAATAATTAGAGCCAACGAGATTTATCACGTTATGCGAACTGAATTAATGGCTGGTCAATATCTTGATCTGCTCGAACAAGTTCGGGGCGAGATCACAGTTGAACGAAGTGCGACAGTGATTAGATTTAAGAGCGCAAAATACACAATTGAACGACCGCTTTTGATGGGCGCGGCAATTGCTGGTGCATCAAACGAAGTGTGTGATGCCTTGTCTCAATACGGATTAGCCCTTGGTGAGGCATTCCAGTTACGCGATGACTTACTTGGTGTATTTGGTGATGCGGCTACGACTGGTAAACCATCAGGTGACGATTTACGCGAAGGCAAACAAACCATGCTGGTTGCTAAGGCCCGTGAATTAGCAAGTCCGGCGCAACTTAAGTTGATTGAATCGGCTCTTGGCAAGGAAAAATTAAGTGAATCAGAAGTTAAGCAAGTGCAAGATGCACTAATCGATTGTGGTGCCCAGCTAGTTATTGAAGAACGTATTGCCCAGCAACTTGAAGTGGCGCTATCGGCAATTCAAGATTTACCAACTGAGGTAACCCAAGCTTTAAGTGACCTTGCAATTATGGCAACGAAGCGAGCAAGCTAAATGGTGCGATTACAAGACTGGATCCCAGGTCATACCCAACGAACAGTTAGTGGGCCAACCAATAACGTTGTAA
>JBDLPR010000165.1:0-3996 GCA_039800985.1 Actinomycetota bacterium
AGATGTACAACTTGGGTGGCGACCCGTTCTCAAGTGGTGGCTTTAATTCAGCAGCTGGTTTTGGTTTTGGTGACATTGTTGATGCATTTTTTGGTGGCGGGCAACGCGGTCCAAGACCTCGCATGCGTCGCGGGCAAGATGCCTTAATCCGAATTCAAGTTTCACTTGAAGAAGCTGCTTTTGGCACTACTCGTGAATTAAATGTCGATACGGCAGTTCGCTGTTCTGTTTGCGAAGGCAAGGGAACTGCTGAAGGCGCATCAATTGTTGACTGTTCAATGTGTCACGGTCGTGGTGAAATCCAGTCTGTTCAGAAATCTTTTATCGGTCAGGTAATGACCACAAGACAATGTCCGCAATGTCAGGGATTTGGAACGCTTAATCCGCATCCATGTGCGGAGTGTGCTGGTGATGGTCGAGTTCGAACTCGATCAACTGTGACCTTAAATGTTCCAGCAGGTGTTGAAGGTGGAACTCGCATTCAGATGACCGGTCAGGGTGAAGTTGGTCCAGGTGGCGGTCCAGCTGGTGATCTGTATGTTGAAATCATTGAAATCGCACATCCGGTCTTTGAACGCCATGGCGATCAACTTCACGCAACTCTAACTTTGCCAATGACCGCAGCAGCACTTGGCGCAAAACTTGAAGTGGAAACTTTGGATGGCGCACATCCAATTGATGTGAAGCCAGGTACTCAGTCAGGCGAAACTGTTGTCCTTAGAAACCTTGGTATGCCTAGGTTGCGTGGCCATGGCCGCGGAGACTTGATTGTTCACCTTGAAGTTCAAACACCAACCGACTTAACTAGTGAACAGCAGGAGTTATTGACCAAGTTGGCGCAAGCACGCGGGGAAGAAAAACCAGCAGCAACGTTTACCGAACATAGTTCAGGTATTTTCGGAAAAATTAAGGATGCGTTTACCGGTCGATGAGTGCACAAGTTTATTTAGTGGAACCAGGTTCGCTCCCTGAAGGAATCACCACAGTTGAACTAACAGGTGATGAGGCACATCATGCAGTGAAAGTTAAGCGCACTGAAGTTGGCGAAGTAATTGAAATCTGTGATGGCCAAGGTGTTCGAGTTAGTGGGAAAGTGGCCGAAGTTTATAAGCACTCTTTAAAACTAAGCGTTGAATCAAGAAACGTTGAACCTGAATCAAAATTAAAACTAACTGTTGCCCAAGCACTTGCGAAAGGTGACCGTGCAGATTTAGCACTTGAAATTCTTACTGAAGTTGGCGTTGATTACATTTTGCCTTGGCGAGCCCAATACGCAATTGCTAAATGGGATGACGAAGAAAAAGGTAAAGCTAAGTGGCAAAACACTGTTGCCCAGGCATCGAAGCAATCTAGGCGCAGCTGGATTCCAGTAGTTCAAAATTCGGTTACCACTGAAGAATTAGCAAAAGTCGCAAGTAATTACGACGTTGCAGTTGTGCTTCACGAATCAGCCGTGCGCAGCTTTGCTGATCTTTGGCTCCCAGAGCGCGGTTCAATTTTGTTAATTGTTGGACCAGAAGGGGGCGTATCACCAAGTGAACTTGAGCAGCTATCTGCAATTCAACAAGTGCGAATGGGTAAAACTGTTATGCGCACTTCAACAGCTGGCGCGATTGCAGCTGGCGCGATTTTAAGTAAGACTCGTTGGGTTCAGGAATAAAAATGTCTGATTGTTTATTTTGCAAAATAGTCGCTAAAGAAATTCCTGCAGATTTTGTTTTGGAAACTGACAATGTTGTTGCGTTCCGCGATATCGCACCACAAGCTCCCACTCATGTGATCGTGATTCCACGTGAGCATTTCGACAATGCAGCTGAACTGGCAAATGGCAACAAAGATTTAGCTGCGCAGGTTCTGCAGGCAACTGTTGATGTGGCAACCCTAGAAGGCCTTGCAGAGGGCTACCGAATTGTGACGAATACAGGCTCAGATGGTGGGCAATCTGTTAGTCATGTGCACTTTCACGTGCTTGGCGGACGCAGCCTTAATTGGCCCCCTGGTTAAGCATTTAGAATTGATTTAATGACAATTTCGGCATCACCTACGCATTCTGTAGTCGTAATCCCAACTTCAACCCCCATGGTGTCTGTTGTTGGTACTCGCGATGAATTACTCAAAGTAATTGAACGTGCCTTTCCAGATGTTGTTGTAATGGTTCGTGGCAACGAAGTAACTCTTGATGGCCCAGGCCCAAGTGTTAAATTAATCGAACAATTAATCAGCGAAATGCTAGTTGTGCTTAGAACTGGTCAGGGCTTAACCCCAGATTCAGTTGAGCGTTCAATTGCAATGCTACGAAGTGATGTTCGTCCGGCAGATGTTTTAACGGCCAACATTCTTTCTAATCGCGGCAAAGCCATTCGCGCTAAGACGTTAAATCAAAAGCATTATGTTGATGCAATTGATAACAACACAATCGTTTTTGGTATAGGTCCAGCTGGTACAGGTAAGACCTATTTAGCTGTGGCTAAAGCTGTTCAAGCTTTGCAAAGTAAGCAAGTTTCCCGAATCATTTTGACTCGTCCAGCAGTTGAGGCAGGCGAGCGCTTGGGATTTTTGCCAGGAACACTAAGCGAAAAAATCGACCCATACTTGCGCCCACTATATGACGCATTGCACGACATGGTTGATGCCGATTCAATACCGCGCTTAATGACAAGCGGGACTATCGAAGTTGCGCCACTTGCTTACATGCGTGGTCGCACATTAAATGATGCATTCATTATTTTGGACGAAGCACAGAACACTTCTCCTGAACAAATGAAAATGTTCTTAACTCGCCTTGGTTTTGGTTCAACAATGGTCATCACAGGTGATGTGACCCAGGTGGACTTGCCATCCGGAACATCAAGTGGCCTTCGAGTTGTTCGCGATATTCTTACCGGAATTGATGATGTGGCATTTTGTGAAATGAGTTCTCAAGATGTTGTTCGACACAAATTAGTCGGCCAAATCGTTGACGCCTATGGCAAGTTCGATGAAATGAAAGCGCGGAAACGTTAAATGTCGATTGATGTTAACAACGAATCTGAGTTTGATGCGGACGAAAAAGATTTAGCCGATCAAGCAGCTTTCATGCTTCGAAAGCTGCACATTAATCCAGCTGCTGAACTTTCCATCATGCTGGTTGGTGAAGTCGCGATGGCAGCACTTCATGAAAGATTTATGGACGAGCCAGGAAGCACAGATGTTTTAAGTTTTCCAATGGATGAACTTCGTGCTGGGACACCAGATGAACTAAGTGCTGAAGGAATTTTGGGTGACATTGTTATTTGCCCAGAAGTAGCAATCCGCCAGGCTCAAGTTGCAGGACACACAACCGAAGTTGAAATGCGCTTGCTGTTAACTCACGGAATTTTGCATTTACTTGGCCATGATCATGCTGAACCTGATGAGCACAAAGTCATGTTTGGCTTGCAAGCTGAGTTATTACTTGAATGGGAAATTGAACGCAATCGTCGAGGCGCAAACTAATGTCTGATGTAAGTTCCTTAGTTGCTGCTTTTATATTGGTAGTGATTGGTGGCATTTTGGTTGCCACTGAGTCAGCGCTTGCCAGGGTGAGCAAAGTTACTGTTGAGCAACTTAAAAAAGATGGAAGTAAAAAAGCTGAAATTCTTTTTGGGTTACTGGATAATCGTGCGAAGTATGTAAACGCGCTACTTTTTGCGCATCTTTCGCTTTCAACAATCGCAGTAATTTTGGTGACAAATTCCGCAATCGGATTACTTGGCGACAACCCTCAGGCTCTTGCGGTTGCAGCAATTTCAATGGTGGTTGTTGGTTATATATTCCTTGGTGTTGCGCCACAGACACTTGGCCGTCAACATCCAGAGCGCATCGCAATGCGAACACTTGGTTTAACTCGTTTTGTAACAATCTTTTTAAATCCATTAAGCAGGCTTTTCATTTCAATCGGTAATGCAATCACACCTGGCAAAGGCTTTAGAGAAGGGCCATTTTCAACCCAGGCAGAACTTCGCGAATTAGTGGATA
>JBDLPR010000166.1:0-2572 GCA_039800985.1 Actinomycetota bacterium
ATTGCGAGAAGTCTGCGATGTTGGCTTCAACTAAACGCTTAATAAAAGTGCCATTCATATAAATAATTGGGGTTCGACCAGTTAAGCGTTTTGCTTCAGTAAGAAATGTCTCTGTCCATATAGCTAATTCAATTGTTGTCCAACCACATGGAAGCTCTTCCATGTCTAGCGTCAAAGGCAACTGCCCTAGCTTTGCACCAGCAACCTGTCGTACCGCACGCGCCGCCTGCACCTTTGCATCTTTAATTGGGTCACTAGCTAGATTGCCTGGAAGCGCGTAGTGATAACCGCCAACAACTAGACCTTGTTCTTGGGCTGCTTTGCTATCAATTTCAAACCACTTCTTACCAAGGGCATTTGCATTCGTGCCACCATCTGAAGATTTAATCAGCACAAAAGTTATGCCATATTCAGATTTCAGGGTTTCAAAATCAATTGGCTTTTCATCTGGATGATTCCATCTTGAAATATCGATTCCCTTGACCACATCACCAAAACCTTGGGCAGCCCAATTTGCTGCATTTGGTGGTCGCACAACTGAAGGTCCCTTTGGATAACTGCATGAGCGATATGGAGTTTCAATTGCGTTTGGCTTACCTGGTGTTGCAGTAGCTGGAGTGAAGCCCAATCCAATTCCAACAACTATAAAAATAGAAACCAGGCGCGCAATCATGATTTAAATAGCCTAAATGGCGCAGATTGGGATTTACGGGATTAAACCGTTGCTCCCCCGGTTGGACTCGAACCAACAACCACTCGATTAACAGTCGAGTGCTCTGCCAATTGAGCTACAGGGGATTGGCTCACCAATACTAACAAAGGGCTTAAGTTGCCCCAAACTGGCTAAATGCCCAGAGTTTGGCGTAACTGAATCAATTCATTTTCAATGTGAGTTTGTGAACTTGGTGAAATTTCAGATTCAGGCAAAGTAGCCCATGATATTTCTTGGCCATTTTTTCGAGCCAAGAATCTGACTTTGCCCACCTGGGGCAAATCTTTTATCTGGTCGAAAACCTGTGCTGTAGTGATTCGCTCACGCACCGTATCTGGAATTAGTCCTGGTTCTTCCAGCTGCCAAGCTCGAGTTTTTGCAGGTCCAGTTAGTTCATCCTGGCTTATAACTATTAAAACTGGTTCATCCCACTTGGCGCTCAGAGTCAATCCCCAAGGAATCCTTAAATTTTCATGATTATCAAAACTAAGAAGTGCAAAGTTTGTGGCAACTACTTTCCCGCCAGAATGTGGCGCAGCTGCCATGACTCGCTCACCAGTGATGAGATGATCGCTAAATTCTGATCCTTTTTTCTTAAAGATCGACATCGATATCGCCAATTGCAAATTCACGCATAGTTCGCCGATAGGACTCAAGTTCAAATAGTTCAGCAAGAATCAAATCCTGATCCCCTGGACCACTTTCAACCTCTGAAAGTGCAAGCCTTGATTTAAGTAGTGCAATGTTACGTCCAGCTGACATTTCTAAGACTCGGGCCAAAACTGCTTGAATGTATTTTTCTGTTGGGTTGTCATTGGGCAAGGGCTCAATCGCTAATGCGCGAATCTGCGCTTTAGTTTCATCAGTTGTGGCGGCCGAAAGAACTGCATTGACCCAGGCTTGTGAATCTGAAAATGAAAGTGGGTCCCCTGCCGCCTGGCAGGCTTTAAATACCTCAACGGCAGCTGGGACAGTGAATACTGCTTCTTCTAAGGATTCATACCAACGACCGACAAGTGAAGGCCACTGCAGAACACTTTTTAGGGCTTCGCGTTCGATAGTTGCAGATTGATTATCTGGCGCACCTGTTCTAGCCGGCGTAGCGTTTGTTTTTGTCTTAGGCGCTGTTTCTTTGCGCATAGTTGCTTCATCAATGCCAAGCCAGCCAGCTACTGTTCTGGTGTATTCAGGGCGTAATGCTGGATCTTTAATACTTGAAACCACCGGTGCGACTGCACGCATTGCGGCTACCCGGCCTTCTGCAGTCTTTAAATCAAAATCAGCAAGCGTCGTCTTAATTACAAATTCAAATAATGGAACTTTGGCTGCAATCAAATTCTTTACTGCTTCTGCCCCGCCCTGAAGTCTTAGATCACAAGGATCTAAGCCATGCGGCTCAACAGCTACAAATGTTGATGCAGCAAACTTTTGATCTTCGTTGAATGCTTTAATTGCGGCTTTCTTGCCCGCTTCATCACCATCGAATGTGTAAATAACTGATGCTGGTTTAGATTCATCATCCATCAGAATGCGGCGAAGCACCTTGACGTGTTCACTACCAAATGCAGTTCCACATGTTGCCACAGCTGTTGTTATCCCAGATAAATGACAGGCCATGACATCGGTATAACCCTCGACCACAACCGCTGTTTGTTGTTTTGCCATATCTCTGCGAGCAAGATCGATGCCATACAAGACTTGGGACTTGCGATAGATCGGCGTTTCCGGAGTATTTAAATACTTTGGACCCTGGTCAGATTCAGAAAGCTTCCGTGCGCCAAATCCAATGGTGTCACCGCCAGAATCTCTGATGGGCCACATCAAGCGGTCACGGAAACGGTCATAGCCACCTTTTTGGCC
>JBDLPR010000167.1:0-2590 GCA_039800985.1 Actinomycetota bacterium
TTGGATCAATAGAGCGATTCTTCGGTGTCTTACTTGAGCACTACTCAGGAGCTTTCCCGCCATGGCTAGCCCCAGTACAGGTAGTTGGAATTCCGATTGCCAGTACGCATAACGGTTACTTAGAAGCCGTAGCAGTAAAGCTTCGTGAGCAAAGCATTCGAGTTGAAGTCGACATTTCTGATGAGCGTATGCAAAAGAAGATTCGTAATGCCCAAACTCAGAAAATTCCATTCATGCTGATTGCAGGGGATGAAGACATTGCCAATAACGCAGTATCTTTCCGCTTCCGTGATGGTACTCAAGAAAATGGCGTGCCAATAAATGATGCAATCGAAAAGATAGTTTCAATCGTTAAGGCTCGCAAACAGCTGTGATTGGCGATCTCGGAAAGGACATGTGGGCCAGACTTTGGGCGCCACATCGACGTTCTTACATTCTTGATCAAGCCGGACAATTTGATGATGACACTTGTCCATTCTGCATTGCGCCAACACTTTCTGATGAAGCTGGATTGATCGTTCATCGAGGAACCACATGTTATGTGGTTATGAATAAATATCCGTACAACACTGGACACTTACTTGTGTGTACTTTCCGACACGTTGCTTGGTATGACCAGATCACAACAAGTGAACGCGAAGAAATGTCAGTGCTTACAAAGCGCGCAATCGAAGTACTTCGATCAACAAATGGCGCTAAAGGTTTCAACATCGGACTTAATCAAGGTGATGTAGCTGGTGCAGGTGTTGCTGGCCACATACATCAGCACATTGTTCCGCGCTGGGCCAACGACATTAATTTCATGCCAATAATTGGCCAGACAAAAGTCATGTCCGAACTAATTGAAGATACCCGTAAAAAGATCTCACTGGCTTGGGGCAGTAACTAAGTAATTAGTGTTTAGTGGACGAATTGTGTCACCAATTCGAATTCGATGATCTCTTAATAAATTACTTGGAACATCACCAGCAAGTTCAATCACTTCTGAATTTTCAGTCCGAAGTTCTAATTTAGTTGGTTTACCTACGTGCCACATTCTGGCAATACCATCACAGATTCCAATGCCAACTGTTTGATCAGTAGATAAAACATCAGATGCAATTTCATCTTTAGAAACGGTAGGTATCCACTTTGGCCCGCGATTATTAATCCAAGTCATCAAAACTTCATCACTAATCCACTGATCAAGTGGCAAAACAGTTACTAGAGCAACTTCATCCCATAAAGTCCTAAGCTTAGGCAAGCTAACTGGCATGCCAGAAGTGTGGCTTTCAAATACACCATCAGATAAATCAGCGTGAGCTAATAGGTCAACGAGCTCTTCGTGCTCATCAACAGTTAAGTTCACGTGTTCTTGATCTGCTGGAATTGGTGTCATGTTGGGCTGCAAAATTTCATGGGTTAAGACATCTAATAAGCCAACATATTTAGGTGATGTTTCATCTTCAATCGGGTAGTACCGCATTGCTATGTCTTCATTTAAAACGAGTTCACTTAGGGCAATTGCTTCATCAAAATCAGCACGGCCGGTAACAGCATTTATAGCAAGGATGATTCTTGGCAGATCATGATCGATTGCATCAGACCAAGAGGTGATCATTGTTGGACTAACACCTAGATTGCCATCCAATAATCCAATAATTGCATCACACGAGCAAAGAGCGCCTAGTTCAAGTTCGCGGTCGCCTAATTCAAGAATTGCGCAGTTATCTGGAAATAGATTTTCAAGGTGCTCTAAAACCTCGGGATTGCCACCTAGCAAACCAACGACTATTGGCGCACTTTCATCCATATTGGCATTAGTCGGTAACATCATTATTAATAAATCGTATTACTAAATAGCGCAACGAAATTTTAGTTAGGAATTGGGGCTGCGGGTGTTAGATAACTCCAAAATGCGTGCACTTAGCGCCAAATCAATTAACCCAATTGCATCAGCTTTAATTAAGGCTCGCATCACTGCAGATCAAGTCACAATTTTTGGCGCGGCGCTTTCAATTATCGTGAGCGCAAAGTTTCTTTCACAAGGTGAGTTCTTAATTGGCGGTATTTTGCTAAGCCTGATTGGTTTAAGCGATTTACTTGATGGCACCATGGCCAGACTTACTGGCAAAGCTGGCCCGTGGGGCGCTTTCCTAGATTCAACGCTGGATCGAATCGTCGATGGCGCGATTTATGGTTCATTAATTTATTTTTATTCAAAGAACTTCGATGAGAATAGCAATTTAGTCGTTGCTTTATTAGTCGGTTTACTTGGCGCTTTTGTTACCTCATACACCCGAGCCAGATGGGAATCTTTGGGTGTTGTCGGCAAAGTTGGCTTGGCGGAAAGGTCAGAACGTTCAATTGCAATGTTCACTGGACTAATTCTCACTGGTCTTGGGTTAGATGTCATAGCAGTTGTTATCTATGGTTTGGCTTTTGCAAGTGCGTACACTGTTTTTCAGCGAGTAATGTTTGTGCGCAAACAACTAAAAAAATGAAGATTACATCTCGATTAGTTGACTTTGGCTTTTGGGCAGGTTGGAACGTTCTTTGGTTGCTGCCAAGTGGCGTAACTTCAAGATTATTTGATTTAGCAGCAATCACT